>DTSI01000022.1:0-16227 GCA_012965425.1 Methylococcaceae bacterium | reverse complement strand
TCCCCCCCAAAACCCTTCATTCTTTATAAACCCATCACTGATTCTTTTTAATGATCACTGATAAATTTCATTACTTCAGACCACCATAAAGACTCGGGACTAACAGGTACTGAATTGTGCCCTGATTCGGCAAACTTCCAAATCTTCTTTTTTCCTACTATTGATTCATACAAGTTTAAAGTAAACCGATTGGGAATTATTTTATCTTTTTGGGCTAGAATAACAGCCGTAGCACCTGAAAATTTTTCTAAATTTTCAATATTGTTGAATTTATCAATGACTAGCCATTTACCCCAAAAGAACCAAAAGTGATGGTGGGCAACATTAGCTAAATTATCAAAAGGGGTCATAAGAACAATCCCTTTTACCTTAATTTCCCCTGTTTTTATAATCCCAGTAACAACGCCTGCTCCCAGTGATTCCCCCCAAAGAAATACCGGTCCCTCAAACTGTTCCTGAACCAAAAGTGATGTCTGCAAGCCATCCTCAATTAAAATGGCTTCCGAAGGCCGCTTTAATCGTGAACCATAGCCTGGATACTCGGCTAATATTACACGATAGCCAAGTCGCTCAAGTGCTTCAATATAATAGTAGCGCCCTTTAGCAGAACCGGCATTACCATGAAAGATCACAATAGTGCCTTTAGCCTGTGGCAACTGATTCATATTAATAAATCCACGGTAGCCTTGTTCAGCAGGCCAGGGTTTTAAATGATAGGGTCTCGTTAATTCATCTAAACAGTCTGCAGGAAACGTTTCAGGTAAATAAATCAATTTCCTTTGGAACAGAAAAATAACAAGTAAAAATACTAGATATAAAAATACTAAAGACAACATATAGTAAGGTTTCAGGATCATTTAAGTAATGTCTCTAAGGCAGTCTGGCGCTGGCTAACATCCTGCTGTCGAATCGACATTGACTGTACGTCGTCAAATCATTTTGGACTATTAGCTACCTGATTTAAGAGACAGATTAGTTCATTGGGTTGTGTTGTTTATCGTAATGTAATTGCTTACCCATAGCCAACGTGTTTTGTTTAATTATTTCCCGCTGATTGGGTATTTATGCATCACGACCATAAAATACATCTGCGGGCGTTAGATTATTCAAGGATTCATGATAACACTCATGATTATAATAACGAACAAAGCTCTGCAATTGTTCCTCAAACTCGCCGAGAATAAAAAGTTATTCAACAAGATTTTATTTTTCATGGAGCGATACCAACTTTCTATCTTACCTTGTGCCTGAGAATGAGATCTTGTTCTTTTAATAACCGATAAACCGTCGATTCCGAAACAAAATAAGCCTTATCATCGGGATAAGTGACGGGACATTCTCGAGGCGAACGTTCAGGTTGATCCAATGCCAGGTCAATAATGGCCTAATAATGCGTTTCTGCAATCCTATTCCAGACCACTTGGGATAATGGCTTCTTATCCGCCAGATCCTCAAAACCATAATATTCATAGCGCTTCAATCCGTTATGAAAGGTTGATTTGTGACTAGCCAGCCGCACTAACGTTTGTCGAACAGATACGTCTGAATGCTGTACCCATTGAATGATTTCATATTTCTCAGCAGCAGAATATCCCATGTATCGTACGCCCCATGCCTGATTACGCTTTTTTTGAGCAGACGATTTTCCAGAACCGTTTCATCCAAGGTCTCTTTAAGAGCCGCTGTTCCAGATCATAAGGCTTTGACCTCATCAGAAGTCGCTTTACGAACCACGTCGCCTGACAGTCACTTTTTACCCGCCTCCATAAAGTCCTTTGACCAGCGGTAATAAACATTGGGATTAATACCTTCTCATCGACACAACTCAGCAATGCTATCTTCTCCACGCAGACCTTCGAGTACAATACGAATATTTTCTTCGGCTGAGTATTGTTTGCGAGTGTGCCGACGGATATCGCGCATGGTCTGTTCTACACTTGTTTTTTCTTTCATCATTGTTTCCTTATAAAGTTAACAATGAACTAAAAGTGTCTCTTAGGCAATTAGACTAATTGGTCCACATAGCGTTGGCGGGCTACAGACGGCGTACAAAAAACAATTTTTTGGAACAATCATTCAATTTGTGGTGATTTACTTAACTCACAAGATTGTGCAAGTCAAGTTAGATTCGAAGTATGAAATTTGTAATTATAATTAATGACTGTTTGGGGGTGTTCATGTCTTATGTTTTTGAAGACAAAGATAAGACTGGAAAGGAACAATACGGCCTAATGCGACCACGCATAATTGACCCTTTTCCGGGTTTCCAAGATGGTCATTCACGTATTTAAAACTATGTGGCTAGTCATCTGAACACGTCATTAATTCAATGACCTCATGCGCATAATGCGTAGCATGACGGGCTAACAAATTAAACGCATTATAACGCGAAAAATCAGACTCCATCGCCTCGGTTACTTGTTGAAAATAGGCGTTGTAAATCGACTTTATGAATCAATTTCTGGATATCATCCTGCGATAAAACTTTCAAGCTTTTATGCCCTATTTGTAAAAATTTGCATCACCTAATCGTAAGCATTGTCTGGTGCAACCGAACGATAGTCCCCTGATGTTTTCTCATCTAAACCAAGGTTTCCTTATCTGTCGTGATCCTCACTTTAACGCATCATCGGAAACAAAATATCTTGAGCCAAGGTCACCTGTTTTCCCCAATTAATGGTATTGGTTTGGCGGCGCATATAACTTTTCCAGGCATCTGAACCGGCTTCACGGCCGCCGCCGGTATCCTTCTCCCCACCAAAGGCCGCACCAATTTCAGCGCCAGATGTACCCATATTAATATTGGCAATACCGCAATCACTGCCAACGGCTGATAAGTAGTGTTCGGCGTGACAAAGATTGTCGGTGAATAATGCAGAAGAAAGTCCTTGTGGCACATTGTTTTGTATGGCAATAGCCTCTTCGAGGGTTTTAAATTTCATGACATACAGAATTGGAGCGAAGGTTTCTTGCTGGACAATCGTCCAATTATTTTCTGCACAAACCAACGTGGGTTCAACAAAATAACCCGTTGTGTCCACTATTTTACCACCATAAACAATCCTCCCTTGCTGTCGTTTAACTTCCATCATGACCTGCTGAAATTTCTCAACGGCCTGCGCATCAATCAAAGGTCCTACGACTGTCCTGCTGTCTAGCGGGGATCCTATGGTTATTTGTTGATAAGCATGGAGTAGATGATTGATCACGGTATCGTAAAGTTTTTCATGGACTAGCAATCTGCGCGTTGAAGTGCAACGTTGTCCTGCTGTGCCAACTGCGGCAAACACAATAGCAGGAATGGCCAGATTGATATCAGCGGATTCGTCAACAATGACCGCGTTATTACCGGATAATTCCAGTAAACATTTTCCTAAACGGGAAGCTACTTTTATATTAATTGACCGACCTACGACACTGGAACCGGTAAAGGAAATAAGTGGGATCTGTCTGTCTTCAACGAATTGATTAAGTAATATACGGTCATCTGGAATGAATAGGG
Source organism: Methylococcaceae bacterium (assembly GCA_012965425.1). Taxonomy (GTDB): domain Bacteria; phylum Pseudomonadota; class Gammaproteobacteria; order Methylococcales; family Methylomonadaceae; genus OPU3-GD-OMZ. The sequence goes on along the minus strand of DTSI01000022.1, from coordinate 12,725 downwards.
AAAAAACGCCCTGATATTGCATCTCGGACATTATTTGATTGCAAATGTGTTGTATTGCAATAGCGCAGAGCGGTGTTTTGGGTGATGGTTTCCAGATGACTGTATTGCCTGCAATGACGGCAATAAATGCATTCCAGGCCCACACTGCAACAGGAAAGTTGAATGCGGTAATGATACCGACGACACCCAGCGGTAACCATTGCTCATACAAGCGATGTTGTGGACGTTCTGAAGGCATGGTTTTGCCATAGAGCATGCGTGACTGTCCGACGGCGAAATCGGCAATGTCAATCATTTCCTGTACTTCACCATCAGCTTCGGACTTAATTTTACCCGTTTCTAATGCCACTAAATCACCGATCTGGTGTTTTTTTCGACGTAATTCTTGGGCAATACGTCGTACCATTTCCCCCCTTTTGGGTGCCGGAATAGTACGCCATGTTGCAAATGTTTGGGTGGATTCGGCAATGATATGCTGATATTCTTGATCAGTACTTGGTCGAATCATGGCCAGACATTTCAAGTCTGAAGGGTTGATGGATTCGATAACATCCAGACGGGTATCACCGCACCAGTGTCCTCCTATACAACTGCTGTTATTGATCTGTTGAATGCCCAGTGTTTCAAGTGCAGAATGCATAAGAACCTCGCTAACAGACTTGCCGGGGACTAAGGATAATTGCTCATTCGATTAATCCGGACAATGAAAGTTCAAGCCATTTATAACCTTTCCTTGTTAATACTGTCTAAATAAAATTCAGGATTACTACGCGGAGTTTATCATGTTTCAACAGCATGAAGAATTTGCGGTGCAATTGGTCAACGATATGTCGAGTCGATTTACGGGTCTACGAACAACTCCCGAAAATCAGCGTCAAATCACCTTATCTTGTTCAACTCAGGAATCGTCTAGCATAGAGCTAACACCGTTTGCCGTCGAAGCAAAAACTGCAGATGAAAAACAGTTGTTTAATACGGTGCATACTCTGGATGAATTGTTGACCGCATACACACAAGCCAGACAACTTAAACCTTTTGAAGAAGACTTGGCTCATGCTTGCGATTATGTCAGTGATTACGCGACAGAATTTCTGGCAGAAATATTTAACCATGCCCGCCAACAGGTAAATGATGAGGATGCGCGCCGAATCGCTGAGTTTGTTTCAAGTCTGGATCTTTATACAGCGGTCAAATCTATTGAATCTTTACTGAACAGTCAAGCAGACTTAATCTTATTAAAAATTGCTGAGGTTCAGGGCTGGACTCTACATTTTGATCACCTTGCTATTCGTTGTGGCTGTGCTGAGAGAGAGGATGCAGAAAGAGTAGTAGAAAATTTGTGTGGGCACCATGGTTATCTGCCTTGTCAGATAAATAGCGAAAATTATTTTCAATTTGAAGACGGTTGGGATGCCTATGTCTTGTATAAAATGCTGGAAAATGGACAACAATTACGCTTGTTTATCGATCAGTCATCGGTTGTAAATAGTCCGCAGATCATTCAACACTGGAATTATGTCTACGGTTATACAGCGCATCATTTAGCCTTGCGTGCCACCCACATCATCCATGAACAAAGAAGGGAAGTTTCATTGCTTGATTTGATATCTGCTATGGTACACAGCAACATCAGGGTGATGACGGCGACCGGACAATTTACCTCAGGTTTATTAGAACAAGTTTTCACCCGGCCGCAAAAAAATAGTAATATACCTAGGCAGATTCGACAACATTTAAAAAAACACCATGCCTCCCTAGTAGCCAGTATTGAAAATGGCAAATTATTGGAATTAGTTTCACGTCGTGAAATGACTGAATTATTTAAGCCGGCGTATTTTGCACTGTATGACATTGAATTTGACTCTGAGAATCCATTGCATTCTGCACCGGTGTACCCATATTTTTTACCTGTTCAAGCAGCGCATGTGATACGTACCTCGGTGCAGGTGAGTTAAATGCGTCAGGCGCAGAAAAAGGTCATGGTTCTGGGTGCCGGAACCATTGGTGTGGTGATCGCTTGTTTGCTATCGGAGCATGAGGATTATGAGATAACACTGGCAGACCATGATGATAAGGCGCTAGATGTCTGGAGCAAGGGGCTGGCAAATTTCCACACGATTTATTTGAATGTAACCGACAGCGATGCCTTACGCCTCTGTTTATCTGAGCATGCCTTGCATGGGGTGATTTCAGCACTGCCTTTTTACTGTAATCGTACAGTCGCACGCATTGCTAATGAACTGCAAATCGCCTATTTCGACCTCTCAGAAGATGTTGCAATTGCGCAATATATCCATTTGATCAGTAATAAGAAACCGACTCCATTTGTGCCTCAATGTGGCTTGGCACCCGGCTTTATTAGCATCGTAGCCAATGATTTAATGGGCGAATTCGAGGTTCTTGAAACGGTAAAATTACGCGTGGGAGCGTTACCGATTAATCCGAACAATGCCCTTAAATATTCTTTGACCTGGTCGACAGAAGGTTTAATTAACGAGTACTGTAATCCCTGTTATGGTATCGAGGAGGGTCAGATAGTTACCCTGCTTCCATTCGAAGGATACGAAACCATAGAATTGGATGGTCTGTTATATGAGGCGTTCAATACCTCAGGAGGTCTAGGGACTTTGGCTGAAACTTATAAAGGCCGTGTCAAAACCATGAATTATAAGACTCTGCGCTATCCTGGCCATTGTGAAAAAATGCAGTTTATGATGAATGATCTTAAATTAAAAGAAGATCGCAAGATGCTTAAAAAGATTCTGGAACATGCTATCCCGAAAACATTACGAGATGTGGTACTGATCTATGTCTCTGTTACGGGGAAGCAACAGGGTAAATTGTTTGAAAAAAACTATGCCAACAAAATTTACCCTCGAAAAATAGTCAATAAATCTTGCTCCGCCATTCAGGTCACCACTGCTGCCAGCGTATGTGCTGTTACCGATCTGGTTTTGCAACACAGATCCAGATATTATGGGTTTATTCCTCAGGAGAGTTTTAACTTGAATGAGGTTTTGGAAAATCGTTTTGGTCAGTTTTTTGGTGTGCAACATCGGCCACCGGGGCTACTGTAATTCTGGCCTAATAACACGAGTGAATGCGAATAGAAATTGTAATTGGAGTCCACGCGATCAAATCATTATCCGAACACTTCCACTCATAACCCATACGGCTCATAAGATAACAACAAGCGCGCAACTTTTTTTGCGAAAGCTTGTTTGGGGCATCCCAGCCCAAACAAGCGGCATAAATCACGTGACAATTAATGCCTACGGTGCCCCGGTTCATTCTGCGTACATGTCAGCTCCGCCACATCATTGTAAGTTTGATGCAGATTCCGTAACATTCTCGCAAATGGCTCGACGGCGTTTCGGATGTTATTCCTGCCCCCCTTTGACGCTACGCGAGCCGGGTGCCCAGAATTACCTACGCTTACCAACCCTCGCTTCGCTTTCCATAGTTGGCAGCGATTGTCTAAAATGTTTTGACGACATACAGACGTCTAATTGAGTGTCTCTAGCTTCTGTGTTAGCAGGCATCCCTAAACAGACACCAAACAATACCAGCAATAATAACCAAAACAATTAAACTGACCTGTAAAGGATCCATAATTACCTCCTTATATGTTAATTAAAGATTATAGAGAATCCGGGATAAAATCAATATATCTGATTCCTCAACGTTTGGACTTCATGAATAGTAATTAATTCCAATAGATAAAGTGTTTTACACCTGCTGAATAGTGCATGATTAGAAAACTTGATATAGCGTCTTTTAAAGTGAAACTTTTTTGCTAATATCCACATCACTCAATTAATACTTTATGACTAAAATTGTTGCTTAAAGGATTAAAACTTGGTGCAAGTGACTATTCTGGTTATCACATAATCTCCACCACCAAAGACATCGACAACACCTTCACTTGTTCTGATATAAGTAAAATCCGTTACCCACTTTGTATTAGCTACACGGGCAGAAAAATCTCGTTCAAGATGATTTGTAACGTAGCCAAGCCTTTGTGTTGATGCTCGCTTACGCCATTGTTTGACGGCAGGAATACCAACAAGTCTGGCCCTCTGCATCAATCGGAGTGCTCGGTTTAAGCCACAAGGACTTTGATACCATTCAGTACCGAAAAATAGGAGCATGGACTTTACCTGCGTCACAGGCTCTTGACCTCAGAATGACTACAAGCTCACATACCCCTTGATATACTGATCGCTAATCAAATAATCAGACTGAGCGTTACAAGGACGAATCGGGTGGGGTGCCGATGGCCATGAATGCTACCAGATTTGTGCTGCTTTATTGAGCTCGGACGCCTGTGACAAGATGTCGAAAAAATAGTGGTGCGATTAATGGCCTGATATGAGATTAAGGGGTTTATTTATCTGTTTGTAATTTGTTTATTTTCTAGCAGGAAATAGATTCTTTAAAATAATTATTTCTGAGTGGGTGACAGAATACAGGCCGCTGTTGGCAGTATTAATCGTAACCAAAATTATATAAATAAACATCAAGTGAATATTCTTCTAAGCGGGTCACTGTGCTTAACTATTAGTACGTAACCTTGGGTTTTATCTATACAGATATTGTAGTTATCTCATTTTATACAACAGATAATCTATTCGCCTTGTTCTTTAATTCAAAGTTAACCCCCAGAAACTTATCTAGCTTATTACATGTCGAATTTAATAAGGTAATTCTGCTGAGGCACTTGAAAGTTTGTGACCATCAAAAGCACTTCAGAGGAATGAACCCTGTGTTCACTTTATCTCAGCGTTGTCAACGAATGAGGAGGATTATATGGGAACGCCAGAAAGTAGTGTAAAAGGCGGGATTTTTAATTTTTCTGTAACCAATTTTGAATGGCTCTACAGCCTAACTCAGAAACTTAATTTATCTTTCACAGAAATAAGGCAATTAAAACTCGGTAATCAGCCCACCATGTTTTTTTGTAATGAATCAATTCTGCTTTATGGAAGGGGAAATTATCCCGTCTCCCAAACCGCCAGATATGCTTTCAAAAACGAGGCTGCTGCTGGATTTTGGCATAAATTGATTCGGGGTCTTAGAAGATTTAACAATAGAAATGGAATCGAGCGTCTACTGGTGGGCTTTTTTATCTGGCCCGAACAGCTAAAATCTCAGCATGCTGCTCAGACTCAGGAACAACTCTATTTTACCTTAGTATTGGATGCGAAAGCGTTTATTTACCATGGTAATAAAAAGCGGGACGGTGTTGCCGCATTTTAGGACGGATTAGATGAACAAAAGCACGAACTGGCGACAACCCACTGAACAATCGGGTATAAACTGGAGCGATAGCGAAATATGTAACACTTGCTACGGAATCCGCGGATTTCTTCCAAAAAGAGACCCTCTGTGTTCCTTTCCTGCAGATTCCCCCTATCAGGTGCTCGATGATATAGGCAAGAACTTACCTAGTTTGCTTCATGAAAAGACGTTCAGAAATTATGCCAAGACATTAAATATCCCACTTTGGCAAAGTGAAGTCAGTGTTCATAGGATACCTGAATTACAGTTATACTATCTTCGACTCGGTTTTTTGGCATCCGCCTATATTAATCAGGTGGGCGAAGAAGTTTGTCATGTTTTGCCAGCCAATATTGCGATTCCTCTAACCCATGTTTGCAAACTCCTGCAACGTCCTCCCATTTTGAGTTATGACGGTTATGCTTTATATAATTGGCATCGATTTCAGAAAGACCGTTGTATTGGACTGGGCAATATCGACACTCTGCAGAATTTTGTACATTTGTATGATGAGCATTGGTTTATTTTAGTCCACATTGAAATTGAGGCGATCGCGGCGAATATTTTAGCGGCTATTCTCCGGATTGATTTACTTTTGAAAGCGACACCTGACCAGAATATCGAGGCCGATTTATGGTGTATTTCTACAGCCATTAAACAGTTGACAAAAGTTCTGAAGAGGATCCCGGAAAAAATGGACCCAGAACTTTATTTTAAAACCTTTAGGCCTTATATTCGTTTTTTCGAAAATGTCGTGTATGAAGGTGTAGACCATAAAGCGATTGACTTTCGTGGTGAAACTGGCGCACAGAGCAGTATTATTCCAGTTTTGGAAGAATTCATGAAAATTCCGCATCAACCTTCTGTCCTTACCAAGCACCTGATGGATATGCGGCATTATATGCCAAAACGGCACCGTATTTTCATTCAAGAGGTAGCGGCTATGCCGAGCATAAAACAGACTAAACAGCGGGAACCTTTTAACGAAATCTTGGATGCCCTCATTGATTTCCGCATGGTTCACTACGACTGGGCTAAAAAATATATTCACCAACATGTCAGAGATCCACGAGGAACCGGTGGAACCCCTTTTATGCATTGGTTGAATCAATTGATTATGGAGACTGAGGCCTATAAGTTCTAAATAATTGGCTTCTAAAATTCAAATGCACGTTTTGAGTAAGGGTCTATTTTGTTAACTTATTAATTCCAAGCGCGCCACTATCTTTGCGAAAGCTTGTTTTGGGCATCCCAGCCCAAGCAAGCGGCAAAAATCACATGACGATTAATGCCTACGGCGCCCCGGTTCGTCCCACGTTCGTCTCACTGCCACAACACTGTAAACTCAATGCAGGCTCCGTAACATTCCCGCAAATGGCTCGACGGCGTTTCGAATGATATTCCAGATTGCCTCTGGCGCTACGCACGCTAGTTATCCAAAATTACTTACACCTACCGATAACTTACCGCCATCGCTCCACTTTCCATGGTACAGCTAATGTGGTTTTACTAGGAATGTTGTTGATAATCATTCTCATTTGCATTAACATATGATTTATTTTAATCAGGAGAGATATTTTATGTACGTGTGCTTGTGTAAAGGTGTTACAGAATCACAGGTTAATGATGCTATTAGTCAAGGGTGTTGTAATAAATCAATGATTCGAGATAAACTTGGCGTTGGAAGCGTATGTGGTAGCTGTATCCCGGAAACGCAGGTTTTACTGGATAAATCACGATATGCTCAGGTGGAAATTGATGAATTGATTTTATTAGGTATTTAAGGGGTTGTAATGAAAGGCGACAGCAAGGTTATTGGGTATCTCAATAAAGCATTGGCAAATGAGTTGACAGCGATTAACCAGTATTTTTTACATGCACGGATGTATGGCAATTGGGGTTTAGCTAAACTTAATGAGAAGGTATATCACGAATCTATTGATGAAATGAAGCACGCAGACCAATTAATTGAACGGATACTGTTTTTAGAAGGTTTGCCTAACTTGCAACACATGGGGAAACTCATGATTGGTGAAAATACACCTGAGATGCTAGCCTGTGATTTAAAGTTAGAGGGTTTAGCGATACCACTTTTACAGGAAGCGATTGCTTATTGTGAAACAGTTAAAGATTTTGTTTCCAGAGAAGTCTTTTCATCTATCTTGGAAAGTGAGGAAGAGCATGTTGACTGGTTGGAAACTCAGATTGAGCTTATAGCCAAAGTTGGACTGGAAAATTATTTACAGTCCCAAATGTAATTACTTCATTGTATTTTTTATCTAACGGAAGAGGATACATTCAATTTTTTATTCCTTATTGAGCCCGCCCTTTCAATGATCATAGTGTAGTGGTCAAGTAAATCTGGCCACGGTATTAGAGACAAGGTCATACTTCGCCTCTGCTTTATTTGGTGGCAAGCCACCGTTATGTTGATGCGGCCTGTGCTGGCTGTAATACCCAACAATTGCCGCGGCGACTCATGCCTTGCCTTATCTGTAACCACCAAAGATTTATGAACAGCAATTAACTTGAGATTACTCTATTTGAATGTGCTCTAATTTTGGGAGGGTTACACCATCTAACTCACCATTTTTGTAATTTTCCACACTCCATATTTGTCCGTTATCATAGTAGTCAATCCAAAGTCCGTCTTTCTTACCATGCTTATAATGTATTTCCGTTTCTTTATTTGCATCCTCATAGTAAGTGACGTCGGTTTTAGTTTTTTTACCAAAAAACTTATTAATCAACCCCATAACAATCCTTTATCCAAGTCCATTACATTAACCAACTTCTACCTTACACCCAAACATCTTTTTCAATCTACATCAGACATAAAAAAACCCATACAACTTTTCAGTCCATATGGGTTCTTTAAACACTAAGAATATAGAGTATCTCAGATAATATTTTAATCTGATTGAATGAGATTTCTTACAAACCTTAAAGTGTTAATTTTGCTGTTAACTTTTCAAACGAATTACTGTCTAAGTTATTGATTATTGATGTATTACGCAGAATGATGGCTATAGCTGGAATCGAACCACCGACCTCAGAGTTATTAATCCCTCACTACTCCAATCAATACCAATGCACACCATTTAAATCAAAGACTTATAGGCAATTTCATTGTGTTAATGCGTGTTCATTTTAGCCTGTTTGAGCACAGTGGTGTGACAAATTAAAAAAGAGAAATCAACTATAGATTATGCAATTAAGTCTTTTTAAAAGGCTTAACCAACATTATATTGCCATCAACTGAAGTTATAATGCATAACACACCCTTAGGTATACAATCGGATGCACAATCCTCTGCTAATCGGCTATTCCAATTAATTCCTGAATAGCGAATAGTTCCACCATAGTGGGTGATATCACTACTGGTAGGTACCTGCCGACCAATCATATCACTGCTAGTATCAAATCCACCGCCTGAATCCTGTAATTTCTTTAGCGGTTTCCAAAGTAACACAGCTGTAATGGCCGTTGAAAGACCTAAAACAAAGCCCTCAACCTCCCATCCAGAAATAAGGTTACTAGAGATCAATAGCCCAGTAATAAAACTGGCTATTGCAAAAAATAACAGCGGACCACCTAACCCAATAACGGTAAGTTCTAAAATAAAACTAAGTCCGGCGATAACATAAAAAAACTGATCATGGTGTGCAGAAATATATTGAAGCAAAGCTAACACTCACCCCTCCTTACTATGGTTCGATAAATTTAGGCTGCTTGAAACTGCAATTGCTTGCGCGACTGTATTTGCAATATTTTCACTGGTTTTACCATCAGTCAGTACGACAGTACTCTCATCTGCAATAGCCTTATGTGCCATAATCGCATCTTGTGCTAATCTCAACATAACCGCAGATTGCCCCGATACCGTTTTAGCAGAGTCACCAACAGTAATAAGTGCATGGGCATCTGCTTCAGCAACTAAGCGTATTGCTTCCGCTTTACCAGTAGCATCAAGAACTTGTGATTCTTTAAAGGCTTCTGCAGCTAAAACCTGTTCCGCTTTGGCGGCCTCCGCATCAAGAACTCGAGCTCTTTTTAAACCTTCAGCTTTTGTAATAGCTGCTGTCTTAACGCCCTCCGCTGTTAAAATAACTGAACGCTTTTCACGTTCAGCAGTCATTTGCTTTTCCATATCTTCTCGAATTGACTGTGGCGGTGTGATATCTTTTATTTCATAACGCGTGACCATTACGCCCCAAGGCTGGGTTGCCTCAGTCATAGAATTTAAAATAATGCTATTAATTGCATCACGACTCTGAAAACATTCATCTAACTCCATAGAACCGATTGCATTACGCATCGTAGTCATTGCCAGTTGGGTAACCGCCATTTTATAGTCAGTCACATTATTGGTAGCCGCTCCAGCATCAGTGACTTTCATAAATAAAATACCATCAATATCTAGTGAGATATTGTCTTTGGTAATGGCAGACTGTGATTCAATATCAAGTGATTGCTCTTTTAAATTACGATCAGCAGCAACAGTTTGTACGAATGGAATAATAAAATTTAATCCCGACGATAATGTTTTATCGTATTTTCCGAATGTATAAATAACATAGCCTCTATTTTGAGGGACAAAATAAATACCCTTTTTGAGACTATAAAGAATTACAAGGGCAATCCATAGCAAGGGGCTAAACAATAAGGAATCATTTGGTATATCCATAACCTACTCCAGAAAAAGTAATATATTCATATGGATCCACTATAAACCTTATCATACCAATCGACCGTATATATCTCACAAAAGTTAATTAATCTTTATATGAATTCACGTATGGTAACTGGAAATAATAAATTGTATTCCTGATAATTAAAATCGCAACAAAATGTACTTATTTCTTAACCATTACCCTTTTTTTATTTAATTAGTCTTCTACATACGCTTCAGAACTAAAACGATTAGACTATGAGAGTTTTACTGTTTGGGTGGACTATGACAAGCTCGGGACTGTCAAATTCCAATACAATATAAACGCAGGTAGAACTAAAGCTTGCTGAAAGTGCAATAATTGTCATCTGATAGCTGAGGTGATCTATGAAAATACTGATAACAGGCGGAACTGGCTTAATAGGATTGGCCTTTATTCAGCGGTTTGGTGGGTGCCAAATCACAGTGCTAACTCGATCGATCTCAACAGGCAAAGCCATCTTGCCTCCGTCAGTTAAGCTTATTGGTTCGCTAGAGAACCATTTGTGCCATTTAAAATACTATTGGTATAGTGCGTGTCTCCGTCAGCGTCGGTGTCATTCGCTACTAACTTATTGGGTGCAACAACCAGAAGCGTATTCACCGGAATGATCGCCGTTTTATTCACCACAGCCGGATTATCGTTGACCGCGTTAATAACGAAGGTGTAGAACCATCATTAACCCGAAAACGTGAGAAAGCCGGAAGCGGTAAGAATACCTTCAGATTTCATTTGATTTGAATCAGTCAAAATATATTGATGTTAATAGCATAAAATATTCATTTATTGTTTAATAAGAAGGTTTGGGTCATTTTGCAGCCGAAATCTAAAACAATAAGTAAGCGCCCAATTGATTTAATTTGAAATATTGGTATAGCGATAAGTGAGGTACTTTGTAATGGTGAATAGGAGATTATGTTGAGTTTGAATAGTTACAACAATGTAGATAGGAAGCAATTGGCTCAAGATCTTATTGAGATTCATGACGATGTTTTATCCCGAGGTGATGGGGAGAATGTTAAGCATTTGGTTAAAATGGAGCGTTGGGGAAAGGTGTGTTCTTTGCTCGGTTATGGAACAGCATGGATCATACCTAACCCTGTATCTGCATTTTTAATAAGCTTAGGTAATTTCGCACGTTGGACACACCTAGCACACCCTGTTGTCCATAAGGGCTATGATAATATTAAGGGGGCACCCGGTCATTTTTCAAGTAAGAAGTTTGCCAAAGGGTGGCGACGATTTATAGATTGGCCCGATTGGATTACGCCATCCAGTTGGCATCACGAGCATGATGTTTTGCACCATTATAATTTGGGAGAACAATTAGACCCTGACCAGTTACAAAATAATGCTAAGTGGCTAAGAGAATCGAATATTCCAGTATGGGTGCGTTTTCTTATGATTGCGGTATTTTCTTCAGTTTGGAAAATTGTTTATTACGCACCCAGAGCACATAAAGAGTTGTGCTTGCTTCAAGCGAAACAAGCGGGTGAGGAAATTCCTCAGATGACCGCAGTAGGGGCGTGGAGTTTTTTTACTCAACAGGGCCGAGCGCTATGGTTTCAAAGTATTCTTCCTTATGTGGGTTTTCGTTTTGTATTACTGCCTTTATTGTTTTTACCATTAGGAACATATGCGGCGGTCAGTGTTTTAATTAACTCTATTCTGGCCGAGATTTTCACTAATATACATTCATTTCTAGTCATTGTACCCAATCATGCCGGGGATGATGTCATGATGTTTGACAGTAAATGCAAGGGCCGTGGAGAGTTTTATTTACGTCAGATTCTTGGGTCGGTAAATTACCCAACAGGATCGGATGCAAATGATTTTATGTACGGTTGGTTAAATTATCAGATTGAACATCATTTGTGGCCAGATCTCTCATTAAATCAGTATCAATATGTACAGCCTAAGGTTCTTCAAGTGTGTAAAAAACATGGCATCCCCTATTGTCAGGAATCAGTATTTAAACGTTTAATTAAGGCCGTGGATATAATGGCAGGACGCACGTCAATGTTGAAGCCAGCTGTTGTATAGTTCTTAACCAGATTTTGGATATAATGATCATAGTCTAACGAGTTGGTGTAGCGTTCCCTCCATGGCGAGCTACTGTGCGTCCTTGCGCCCAAATCGTATCTATTAATAACCCGAGACTTAAACTGTGGACAGACAAGTTGACCACGAGATTAGAGCTCAGGTTATTAACCGATGGTTATTTGACGCGCTTGAAAATGTTCATTATAGTTATACTCCATATCAGACTCGCCTTCATGCCTTCATGCCGTCCTTCTCCTAGTAGTACACCCGCTTTATCTGTCGCCTGTTTCACCGGAGCAAGACCAGCTTTTACTTTATCCATAGAGGTCAACACCCCATAGGAAATACATTCGCTGCCAGCCATGGAGAGCGAACGCGAGGACTGGCAGTGAGGGTTATAAATCTAATGATGACTTTTTCGTTGAGTCACATGGTGTTGAAACACCTGATGCATTTTGGAAAGTGATTATTCGTAATGACCGAGCCATTGCGTGGATTATCCCAAACAATGCAGATGCTAAAAAAGACAGACAAGCGCTCCACTATTTTTGCGAAAGCTTGTTTTGGGCATCCGAGTCCAAGCAAGCAGCAAAAATGACCTGGCAATGAATGCCTACGGCGCCCCAGTTCGTCCCGCGTTCGTATCACTGTGCCACATCAGGGTAAACGCAAGGCAGACGCCATAACACA
>DTSI01000021.1 GCA_012965425.1 Methylococcaceae bacterium | reverse complement strand
AGCGTAAAACTGGGCATTACGGGTTAATTTAACAAGTTTTCCCATCGCAACACACAAGACTACAAATATTTTTTCAAGTTACTTTCTACAAAACAACAACGATTTGCAAAATCACAACAAAGTTATTATTATGATCATTAATTATCACACTATAAGGTTAATAGATTTCATGTCGGAAACTTCAGCACAACTCAACGACCGCGCTAAGTTAAAGAATCTTTCTGATGATGAATTACAGGCTTACTTGCTTGAGGGCGTTTCCCGCACCTTTGCCTTAACCATTCCTCAACTGCCAGAGAAACTGCATCAGCCTATAGCAAACGCCTATTTACTGTGCCGTATTATCGACACCATTGAAGATGAAACCTCTCTAACTGCCAGTCAAAAGAAAATATTTTGCTCTGATTTTATTGAAGTTGTTAAGGAAAACCACCAACCTGAAATCTTTTCTCTTGAATTGTCCGCCCTTTTATCGAAGCAAACCATTCCTGCTGAACATACGCTGTGCCATTTAATACCCAGAGTCGTTGCCATTACCCACAGTTTTGACACCGTACAAAAAGAAGCACTGATTAGCTGCGTTAAAACAATGGCGTTAGGAATGCCTAAATTTCAAGCACTAGACCTTAGCAAAGGGCTTAATACCTTACCTGAACTAGATGATTATTGTTACCACGTAGCCGGTTGCGTGGGTGAAATGCTCACCAAGCTTTTCTGTCATTACTCCCCTGAAATAAATCATCACCGTGATCAATTACTAAAGCTATCGATTTCTTTTGGGCAGGGCCTCCAAATGACTAACATCCTAAAAGACATTTGGGATGATGCACATCGTAACGTTTGCTGGTTGCCTCAAGACATTTTCGACGAAACAGGCTTCGAACTGAAGCAACTGAGCGCTTCTAATCACAACGATCAATTTCAACAAGGCCTAGACCACTTAATAAGTATTGGTCACGATCACCTTGAAAACGCACTAACTTATACAAAATTAATTCCTACCCACGAGACAGGAATTCGAAACTTTTGCCTCTGGGCACTTGGCATGGCTGTTTTAAATCTGCAAAAAATTAAGGCTAATACCGATTTTAACCAATCGTCTCAAGTCAAAATCAGTCGCCGTAGCGTTCAAGCGACTATTCTTGCGACACGTCTTACCGGTAAAAGCAATGTATTACTAACCTGGTTATTTAAATTTGCCGCTCGAGGGTTACACGCAAACGATTGGCAATACACCCCTAACGCCACCCCAACTAAATAAAAACAGACTACTCTAACTGCTATGTATACTGAATCATTTAATGAAAAAAACGATCTGGAAGCTATTAGCGTCTCTGCTAGAAAGGCGTTTAACCTAGATTCAGCAATTAATGCCGCCCAAGCAGAACTAACCAATCTACAAAATGATCAAGGCTACTGGCATTTCGAACTGGAAGCTGATTGCTCCATCACCGCCGAATACATCTTAATGATGCACTATTTCGGCGAAGAAAATGACTCGCTACAAGAGCAAATGGCGACCTACTTAAGGGCTCGTCAAACTGAAAATGGCAGTTACTCTCTCTTTACCGGAGGAACAGACGATCTGAGCTGTAGTGTCAAAGTCTATTTCGCCTTAAAACTAGCGGGCGACCAAACCACATCGCCGCATATGGTTAAGCTCAAAAACTATATCCTAGCTCAAGGGGGAGCGGCTAAGTCAAATGTTTTCACCCGTATCACACTGGCTATTTTTGAACAAATTCCTTGGCGAGGCGTGCCTTATATCCCGGTTGAGATTATGCTACTCCCCAAATGGTTTCCCTTCCATTTGGATCGCGTTTCTTACTGGTCAAGAACAGTTATGGTGCCACTTTTTATACTTTGCACCCTTAAAGCAAAAGCCCTTAACCCTAAGAGAATCAATATTACTGAGCTGTTTGTCACGCCACCCGACGAAGAACAGCATTACTTTTCTAACGACACGTTATTAAGCAAAATCTTCTTAGGTCTGGATAAATTAGGTCTGATCACCCGCCCTTTCATTCCAAAAAGGTTAACACAAAAATCCTTTGATCTCGCACTAGCATGGATTATCGAAAGACTTAATGGTGAAGACGGTCTGGGCGGTATTTTCCCGGCCATGGTCAGCGCTTATCAGGCCATGCTTCTTTTAGAGATCCCAATAGACCATCCCCAAGTAAAAACAGCACGCCAAGCCATTGATAAATTAGTCGTTTTTCGCGACCAAGAAGCCTATTGTCAACCGTGCCTCTCCCCCGTGTGGGATACTGGATTGGCTGCACTCGCCTTACAAGAAGCCGACCCTGAAGGAACACGCCCACACAGAGAAAAAGCCTATAACTGGTTAAAGTCAAAACAATTACATAAACAACCCGGCGACTGGCAAATTAGGCAACCTCACCTTGAAGGTGGCGGCTGGGCCTTCCAGTTTGAAAACCCACACTACCCCGATGTTGATGACACGGCATTGATTGCATTTGCTATGGCCAATGCGGACCTGCCTAACCTTAACGAATCAATTAACCGTGCAACACGTTGGACTGCCGGCATGCAATCTAAAAATGGCGGTTTTGGTGCATTTGATTGTGATAATACCGATTACTACTTAAACCATATCCCTTTTGCTGACCACGGTGCATTACTAGACCCACCTACTGCTGATGTAAGCGCACGCTGTGCTATGTTACTGGGGCATCAAATTAAAAACCACCCCGAATACCAGACCACATTAGACGATACTATCGCCTATCTTCGGAGCGAACAAGAAGCAGATGGCTCTTGGTTTGGACGTTGGGGTACCAACTATGTCTATGGCACTTGGTCCGTATTATTAGGATTAGAACAGACCCAAGTTCCAAGAAACGATCCTATGTACACCACCGCTGTCAAGTGGCTGAAAAGCGTACAAAACAGCGATGGCGGCTGGGGAGAAGATAACCATAGTTACCATGATGATAGCACGCGGGGACAAGATGAAAGTAGTACCTGCTTCCAAACGGCTTGGGCGCTTCTTGGCTTAATGGCAGCTGGCGAAGTCAATAGCCCCGAAGTAAAAAACGGCATCAATTATATTTTAGCCCACCAAACCGAAGAGGGTCTTTGGGTTGACTCTGGCTTCACAGCCCCCGGTTTCCCTAAAGTTTTCTATCTGAAATACTATGGCTATGATAAGTTTTTTCCTTTATGGGCATTAGCACGTTATCGTAACGAACTTAAAAAACTGTGATTCTTGGGATCATTGTTGCGTTACCAGAAGAACTAACTACACTTACTAACGCTAAAATAACAAAAGGTCAGATTCATCCTCTGGGCCATAACTTTTGGGTGACCTTATCAGGCACAGGTCCTGATAATGCCAGCGATGCTGCCCAAAAATTAATTTCACACGGCGCTGACCACTTAATCAGTTGGGGTTGTGCCGGCGCGCTTTCAACACAATTGAAACCGGGTCACTTAATCATACCGACTCAACTCATTGACCAAAATAACAACTCCATCAATCAGCAGCCTGCTTGGCCTGAATATCTACTTAATAAATTAACTGCACCTGAGGTAATAGCACCGGGAAAATTACTAGAAAGTAATCAACTGGTTTCTAGTGAGCAAAACAAAGAACACCTTCATCAAAAAACAAATGCTGATCTTGTCGATATGGAAAGTGCCGCCATTGCCCGTATTGCGCACCACAACAACCTTCCTTTCGTTGCCATCCGTGCTATCGCCGATACGGCCACGATGAATTTACCCAAAGCTGTCAGCCATTCACTTGATAGTAATGGTGAAGTACAATTAAGCATTCTACTTAAATACCTGTTCATACACCCTTATGAAATACCTGAACTGATCAAACTTGGATTGTCATTTAATGCGGCCAAAAAGTCACTCTGTCATGTCGCTGAACAGTTGGCTATAATAGCCAGCTTTCAATCGCCAGAAAACTAACACCCACTATGCCTGATCACCTGACTCCGACCCATAGAGCTCTTTTTATACTCAGCTCCGTAGTCCTTCGTTTTCCTTGGCTGATTGTATTTTTTTTTATTGCACTGAGTGCAACCAGCTTACAATTTACTATTAATAATCTGGGCGTTAATACCAATGTTGCAGAACTCCTATCTCCCGATTTACCCTTCCAAAAAAACCGCCTAAAACTAGAGGCGACATTCCCAAAGTCAGCCGATACCTTATTGCTTGTAGTGGAAGCCAGCACCCCTGAAAACACTTCCATAACCACGCAATTACTCATCGAACGACTCAATAAGGAAGCCTTATTTACCTCGGTTTACGCCCCGAGTAGTTCAGACTTTTTTAAACGCCAAGCGTTCTTATACCTTGAATTAGAGGAACTCGACAAGCTCTCTCACGACTTAACAGAGGCACAACCGTTTGTCGGCCACCTTGCACAAAACTTTAGTCTTGATGGTTTATTTAGCATCATAAATCATGTCTTTAAGCCACAAGATACCGTGTTGCCTATGGATATTAATCCATTACTAACCGCTATAAACAATACCCTTGAAGCGAAATTACATGGTGGTAGCCAACCTGTTTCATGGCAACGCATCATTCTGGGCCGAAACTCCTCGCTTGAAAAAACCCGCCGCCTTGTGATCGCTAAGCCACTGCTTGATTATAACCAGATCATGCCCGCTGAAGAAGCCTTTCTAAAGGCCCGAGAAATCTCCGCAGAACTTGAGCAATTTATTGATGAAGTTTCTATATCAATTACCGGTGAAAAGGCGTTAGAACATGAAGAGCTGGAAAGCGTCAGTCAAGGTGCTATTTTCTCAGGCGTTCTCTCCCTGACCTTAGTCTGCTTAACCCTTCTTTTCGCACTCCGATCATTCAAACTCTTATTTATTACCTTCGTATCATTGATAACAGGTCTTATCTTAACCGCCGGATTTGCAACGGTTTCAGTCGGCCATCTTAATCTGATCTCCATTGCTTTTGCTGTACTCTACATAGGCTTAGGCGTCGACTTTGCTATCCACCTGTGTTTACGTTACCGAGAATTAATTGCTGAGCAAAAAAGTAACCTCGCAGCTATTCATGGCAGTATTCAAAGTGTTGGAAAATCGCTTATCTTATGTGCAACAACCACTTCAATTGGTTTTTTTGCCTTTATTCCAACCGATTATGCCGGCGTCTCGGAGCTGGGCATTATCTCTGGCGCGGGCATGTTTATTGGCCTCATCGTTTCCCTAACACTACTTCCTGCATTGTTATCGATCTTACCGATCCACAGCATTGCCCCGGGTAAAACGATAACACCTAAATTAGACTATCTAGCTACTCTTCCTTTTCGCTTTAGTACGACCATCCGTATCGCTGTCATTTTTTTAGTTTTTGGCGGTAGTTATTTTATCTGTCAACTCACTTTTGATTCCAACCCCATTAATTTACGTGACCCCAATAGCGAATCAGTTACAACATTTAACCGCTTGTTACAATCGCTTGATGACTCGCCGTTTGCTGTAGCGACCTTAGCTGATAGTTTAACCCATGCAGAACAACTCGCCGATCAATTTGAAGCACTTGATTCTGTCAAGCAATCCATAACGATCAATAGCTTTGTTCCCGAAGACCAAGAAAAAAAATTATTTATTGTTGAAGATCTAGACCTCGTCCTAGGCAGTCAGTTAGGCGCCTTTTCAAAGCCGATTCAACACCACAACAACCATCAGGCACTACTCTCGTTTAAACAAAACATTGAAAACGCATTAGCGCTTAAAACAACACATTTAAACACCGCTATATTACAAAAATTACACACGAATATAGACCGCTTTCTAAGCTTACAGATAACAAATAGCACTTCAACTGAATCTGAATCTGAAAAAGAATTATCTATTGACCTATTGGGGCTACTGCCTTTTTCGATGGACCTTCTGGATGCTGCATTAGCCGCTACTGCCTTTGAAATATCAGATATCCCTCACCCCATCAGCGAACATTGGATTAGCCATAATGGCCTCTATAAAATCCTGGTACAACCGCAATATAATTTGATGGACCAAGATAGATTAATCCAATTTGTAAACGATGTACAAACCGTTGACGAACGCGTTTCCGGTTTAGCGGTTGCCGATCAATCTTCCGGCAAAGCCGTCGTAAAAGCCTTTATCCAAGCATTTATTGGTGCCGTCTTGGTTATCTCAATACTGTTATGGATCATGCTGGGAAGCTTTAGGGAAACCCTTCTCGTGATAGGGCCCTTGCTCCTTGCCGGATTATTAACCGGCGCATTTAATGTCATCTTGGACAATCCATTTAACTTTGCTAATATCATTTCCTTGCCCCTCTTGATGGGCATGGGTGTAGATAGCGGCATTCATATTGTTCACCGCTTAGCGCACAGCAATCAAGCCAGTGATAATTTATTAAGAACGAGCACAGCACGCGGTGTCTTTTACAGTTCAATTACCACATTCTGTAGCTTTACAAGCCTTGCCTTTTCCCCGCATGTAGGGACTGCAAGCATGGGACTGTTGTTGGCGATTGGTATATCATTAACCTTACTCGCAACATTAATCGTTCTACCTGCATTTAGCCACAACAATAACACCTCTTTTAATTAACGTATTAAGGTACATCATGTCACTTAGTATTTCCGAATTACTTCAGTCACGTAGCAATGATAAATTTGCTTTGCACGAACAACACCTTAATAATCAAATGGTCCGAGTACTTAATACCATTGGTTATAATCGTAACTACAAAAAAGCAGTCGGTCAGTATCTTTACGATGATAAGAATCAAGAGTATCTCGACTGCTTAAGTGGCTTTGGTGTTTTTGCTGTGGGTCGCAACCACCCAACCGTAATCAACGCCCTGCAAGAAACGTTAACACTGGAATTACCCAACCTAGTACAAATGGATGTCTCCTTGCTGAGCGGTATTTTTGCTGAAAAAATTCTTCAAACTACGCCCAATAATTTAAAGCGAATGTTTTTTTGCAACTCTGGAACCGAGGCGGTTGAGGCTGGCATTAAATTCGCGCGCTACACCACGAAACGAGAAAAAATCCTCCATTGCGAGCACAGTTACCATGGGTTAACATTGGGGGCACTTGCCTTAAACGGTGAAGAAGTCTTTCGTGAAGGGTTTGGCCCACTATTACCCGGCTGCTCCAGCGTTCCCTTTAACGACCTAGAACGTCTTGAGGCGGCTTTAGCCAATAAAGATATTGCCGCTTTTTTCGTGGAACCAATACAAGGAAAAGGCGTTAACTTACCCGATGAAAATTACCTAAAAGAAGCACAACGCCTGTGTCACCAATATGGCACCTTATTTGTTGCTGATGAAATTCAAACCGGTGTTGGCAGAACCGGAAAATTCTGGGCGATTGATCATTGGGATGTAGAACCGGATATGATTTTAATGGCCAAAGCCCTCTCGGGTGGGTTTATTCCCATTGGTGGCGTCGCTATGACCCAAAAAATCATGGATGCGGTTTTTAACCGAATGGATCGTGCCGTTGTTCATGGTTCCACATTCTCTAAAAATAATATGGCTATGGCTGCCGGTATTGCCACATTACAAGTGATCGAGGATGAAAAATTAATAGAAAATACCGCCGTCATTGGTGAGAATATTATTACCAGTCTTGCCGCAATGATCCATAAATACGAATTTCTCAAAGCAGTCCGTGGTAAAGGCCTTATGATTGCAATTGAATTTGGCGCTCCTAAAAGCTTATCGCTAAAAACCGCTTGGATGATGTTAGAAGCGGCTAACAAAGGCTTATTTTGTCAAATGATTACTATTCCCTTATTTAAAAAACACAACTTATTAAGTCAGGTTGCAGGGCATGGAATGAACGTAGTTAAATTATTACCGCCATTAAATTTGACAGAAAAAGACCGTAATTGGGTAATTAATTCATTTGATCAAGTGATTGCTGATTGCCACGAAGTTCCAGGTTCTATTTGGGACCTCGGAAAGAACCTGGCTAGTCACGCGATTAAAAATAAAAAAACTAAATAACTTTGTGCATAGCCTCGAAACACCTTAACTTTGTTCAATAAACTGACTTTAAACCATTACTTATTCTCATGAATGATACAACCCTTTACCCCTTACTGAATCAGATAGAGACACCGGCCGACTTACGTGCACTCACTGAAGATCAACTTAAGCCTTTAGCCAAGGAATTACGTGAGTTCTTAACTTACACAGTGAGTATTTCAGGGGGCCACTTTGCCGCCGGCTTAGGCACCATTGAGTTAACCGTTGCGCTACACTACATTTACAACACTCCCGACGATCAATTAGTCTGGGATGTCGGTCACCAAGCCTACCCGCATAAAATACTCACCGGGCGGAAAGACACCTTAAAAACTATTCGCCAAAAAGACGGCGTCTCCCCTTTCCCAAAACGCAGTGAAAGCATTTACGATGCCTTTGGTGTTGGTCATTCCAGTACCTCTATCAGTGCGGCACTCGGCATGGCTCAAGCCGCTGAACTGCAAAACAAAGATAACAAAATGGTCGCCATTATTGGTGATGGCAGTATTACCGGGGGTATGGCTTTTGAAGCGATGAACCATGCCGGCTTCGTCAACACCGACTTATTGGTTATCCTCAATGACAATGACATGTCCATCTCTCCCAATGTCGGTGCGCTCAATAACTATCTTGCCAAGATTCTTTCTTCGCGCCTTTATTCCTCGATGCGGGAAGAAAGTAAAAAAGCCCTGAGCCGGATGCCCAGTGTTTGGGAATTAGCACGGCGAACTGAAGAACATATTAAAGGCATGGTTGTGCCGGGCACCTTATTTGAAGAATTAGGGTTTAATTATATTGGCCCAATCGATGGTCATGATATGGGCATGCTGGTCTCTACGCTGAAAAACCTGAGAAAAAACACGGGCCCGCAGTTTCTTCATATTGTCACCAAAAAAGGCAAAGGCTTTGCCCCGGCTGAAAAAGACCCCTTGGCTTATCACGGTGTTCCGGCCTTTGACCCCAGCAAAGACCATTTACCGAAAGCGCCACCACCGCCCACGCCGAGCTACACCCAGGTTTTTGGCCAGTGGTTATGCGATATGGCTGAGCAAGACCCGCTCTTGATGGGTATCACCCCCGCTATGCGTGAGGGTTCTGGTTTAGTCGAGTTCTCGAAGCGTTTTCCGGAGCGCTATTTTGACGTGGCTATTGCCGAACAACATGCGGTTACACTGGCGGCCGGCCATGCTTGTCAGGGCGCTAAACCGGTGGTTGCTATTTATTCGACCTTTTTACAACGCGCCTATGATCAACTGATTCATGATGTGGCGATCCAAAATCTACCGGTACTCTTTGCTTTAGACCGTTCTGGTTTAGTGGGGCCTGATGGCCCGACCCATGCGGGTAGTTTTGATTTCAGTTACATGCGCTGCATTCCTAATATGCTGGTCATGGCACCGGCAGATGAGAATGAATGTCGTCAAATGTTGTATACCGGTTTTATCCATGACGGGCCCGCTTCGGTACGTTATCCGCGCGGCAGGGGCCCGGGTGTTGCTATTCAAGAACAGATGGAAGCCTTACCCTTAGGTAAAGGTGAAGTAAAGCGTCAAGGCAAGAACATTGTGATCTTTGCCTTTGGCAGTATGGTCGCCCCAGCCATCACCGTGGGTGAGCACTTAGAGGCGACTGTAATTAACATGCGCTTTGTTAAACCGTTAGATGAAGCCTTGGTCAAAAAAATGGCTGAAACCCATGAGGTGGTGGTTACTGTTGAGGAAAATGTTATTGCCGGTGGTGCTGGCAGTGCGATTAATGAATATTTACAAACCATTAAATTACTGCGCCCGATCTTAAACCTGGGATTGCCTGATAGTTATATTGATCAGGGCTCTCGTGAAGAACTTCTGGAAATATGCCAACTCGACTGCAAGGGAATTCAAACAGCTATCGAGAAATTTATTCAACCCTAATTAACTAAACAAAATAATGGAACGACTTAAATCGAAAATACGGGATATTCCAGACTTCCCAAAACCAGGCATCGTATTTAAAGACATTACGCCGTTAGTGAAAGATCCGGCTGCACTCAAATTAACTATTCATCAATTAACCCACCCTTTTCATGGCCGCAATATTTCTGCAGTTGTAGGCATGGAAGCCCGTGGCTTTATTTTTGGCGCCTTGGCTGCATGGGATTTAGGCGTTGGCTTTATCCCTTTACGCAAACCCGGCAAATTACCTTACGATATTCAAAGCATCACTTATGATCTTGAATACGGTTCTGCCACCCTTGAAGCCCACACAGATTCATTTGAACCAAACGACCGCGTCTTATTGATTGACGATTTGCTAGCAACCGGAGGGACGGCTAAAGCCAGTTGTGAACTGGTTGAATCTTTAGGGGCAACCGTAGAGGCTTGTGCTTTTGTAATAGAACTGGACTTCCTTCACGGTCGTGACAAACTTAAAGGCTATGAAACCCACTCCCTATTACATTATTAAAAACTATTTTCGACGGTTACCTTAACGAATCCCTTTCAAGCACCGACCACGACGGCAAAGGCATCATGGTCTTCCACTGCAGCAGCTACACGTTGAATTAAGATACGATTACTTTCCGGTGCCATCATCCCACCAATAGCCTGTGAAATTATCATGGCTTCAAAGGGATACGTTAAATGCGCCCGATAGCGTTGATACAGCACCTTAGTCTCCACTGTTGTCACACCGTTTGCCACTAAGCTATGTTGATAATGCGCTAATAATTTCATTTCATGCTCTCTTCGCACCTTAGGCGCTAGTGCCGTTGCCAAAAAATAAGCAACATCACCAATACCTTCACCGACACGAACCATTTGCCAATCCAGCAACCCTGGAGTTCCCTGAGCATTCCAAAATAAATTACCCGGGTGACAATCATGATGAACAATCGTTTTTGGCCCCGTCGCTAAAAAACGCATTATTTTTCGTCTATTTTTAGCATACTGAATAGCTTGCCTTTTTACCGTTTCAGAAACCAATCTATCAGCCCGATACAAGCCTAATTTCATTAGCGGTACGGCCAGTATCGAGCCAAGAAAATCTTCTAAGCGGCGTACCCGCCCAGATAACCAACGAAAATCGGTATTCAGTTGCTCACTATTCCAAAACTTAGCATGCAAAATAGCCAATTGCTCGACGACTTTCACCGCTTGCTCAACTGTCAACTCATCACCCGGTTTACCGGGGTGTGCATTTTGTTCTTTTAAATGGCACAAAACTAATGTCGACGCCCAGCCCAGAGTATGTTTACCCATAACCATAACGGGCTGTGCTACTGGCACGACAGCCTGTAACTCGTGGTAATACCGGATTTCTGTTTGTAAAAGCCGAGGCAAGGCTGTTATCCAACGCACCCATCTTGATTTGGACGGCAATTTTACAAACCAAAGACGCGCCAAAGATTGGTCTCCATCGTGTTCCACTTTCAATTGCACACGTGTCGTTGTGCCTGTCTCACTGGATAATAATGCGACCGATTGTACCCTGGCCCCGAAGGCGTGTTGATCCATAACAGCCTGTGCCCACTGCACGGTTAACTGATCCACCCGACTCACAATAATGGTTGACGCTTCCATGTTCAAAAATATCCTCTACAGCTGACTTAACCATTCTAATAATTAACAACCGGCTCAAATAATAACATGAACGATCATGACAAAGTCACCTTCAAAAAAAAACCTGTAACACTCAAAAAAAGAGTTACAGGTTTTTAAATTTGGAGCTGGCGATGGGACTCGAACCCGCGACCGGTTGATTACAAATCAACTGCTCTACCAACTGAGCTACACCAGCAAAGATTGACCATTATACAAAAAAAATAATTCTTTACCAGCATTTTTTTAACAAAAACTTTCAGCGTCGCGCTTTTTGACGATGCTTTTTTGCTTTTGAATTAAACGTCCTTTGCGTTTTAAATTTTTGATAACGCTCCGACGATCCTTTTTGATCCCCACCCCTTCCATTAGGTTGCCACAGCGGAATGAGATGCTGCTTACCGTTACCAATTAATTCGGCACGTCCCATTTTCTTCAATGCCTCCCGAAGTAATGGCCAATTCTCCGAATCATGATAACGCAAAAACGCTTTATGGAGCCGGCGTTGTTTAATTCCTTTAGGGATCGACATATTCGGTGTTTGACGATCGACCTTACGCAAAGTATCTTTACCGGAATGATACATCGCCGATGCAACCGCCATCGGTGATGGTAGAAACGCTTGGACTTGATCAGCCCGAAAACTATTCTTCTTCAACCAAAGCGCTAAATTCATCATATCTTCATCCGTCGTACCGGGATGCGCTGCAATAAAATAAGGAATTAAATACTGCTCTTTTCCGGCCGCCTTTGAATATTTATCAAACATCTCCTTAAAACGATCATACGTTCCCATACCCGGCTTCATCATTTTTGATAATGGGCCTGTTTCAGTATGCTCAGGCGCTATCTTCAGGTAGCCGCCAACATGATGGGTAACCAATTCCTTAACATACTCAGGGGATTCAACCGCTAAGTCATAGCGTAGCCCAGAAGCAATAAATATCTTCTTAATACCCGGCAGTGATCGTGCTCGCCGATATAAACGAATTAATGAATCATGATTGGTATTTAAATTTTTACAAATACCTGGATAAACACAAGAAGGTAATCGACAAGCCGACTCAATCGCCTTACTCTTACAGGCCAAACGATACATATTGGCTGTTGGCCCGCCTAAATCAGAAATATGCCCGGTAAAATGCGGCGACGTATCTCTAATAGCCTCCACTTCACGAATAATAGAATCTTCGGATCGACTCTGAATAATACGTCCTTCATGTTCGGTAATAGAACAAAATGTACAGCCCCCAAAACAACCGCGCATGATATTAACCGAGTGCTGAATCATTTCAAAAGCTGGAATCGTTGCATCACCATAAGCTTTATGTGGCAGTCTTGAATACGGCAAATCATAAACCCCATCCATTTCCTGCATTTCCAAGGGGATCGGCGGTGGATTAATCCAGACCAACCGATTGCCATACTTTTGCACCAATGCTCTTGCGTTACCCGGGTTTGTTTCTCCGTGCATGACTCTGGAAGCATGGGCATACATTATCGGATCATCTTTGACCGTCTCATAATCAGGTAATTGAAGAACCGTTTTAAAACGCTGTTGCTTCTTTGTTAATCCTGAGAACTGCACCACTTTCTCATTGGTATCAGCCGACTCAATGGCTTGGTCACAAGCTGGCTTTTCCTGATAAGGGTCTATCGGGGGTGTTAATGCACCCGGCTTATCAATCGTTGTTGAATCCTTCACTGCCCACCCTGCTGGAATCTCTTCACATAAATGGGAGGTCCCACGAATAAACCTTAAGTCCTTAACGGACTCACCTGCCGCTAATCGGTGCGCAATCTCAACAATTTGCCTTTCAGCATTCCCATAAACCAATAAATCAGCCTTGGCATCTAACAACACTGAGCGACGTACTTTTTCTGACCAATAATCATAATGCGCCATGCGCCGCAAGCTCGCCTCAATACCACCAATGATTACCGGCACTTGCTTATAAGCTTCTCTGCAGCGATGCGAATAGACGTTAACTGCACGGTCAGGACGCTTACCGGCCTCACCGCCTGCAGTATAGGCGTCGTTAGAACGTATTTTTTTATCCGAGGTATATCGATTCACTAACGAATCCATATTTCCTCCGGTGACCCCAAAAAACAAATTCGGCTGCCCTAAGGCTCGAAAATCGTCAACACTGTGCCAATTAGGTTGCGATAAAATACCGACTCGAAACCCTTGTGATTCAAGTAAGCGACCAATTAAAGCCATACCAAAGCTGGGGTGATCTACATACGCATCCCCGGTCACCAAAATAACATCACAGCTATCCCAACCCAAGGCATCCATTTCCTCACGCGACATGGGTAATGTCGCAGCAACACCAAAACGATGGGCCCAATGTTTACGGTAAGAAAAAATATTTTTCGTCTGACAGGTGATCATTTTTTGTGCAAAAGGTATTTAATGGTTTTCGGATTATGTTGAATTAATATTTTTAAGAATAGAGACATTTCGATATTATAACTGCGCTCCAAAAACAAGGCCTGTTTAAGCACTGTTTTATGAGCCAACTGGGGATAGTGGGGTGAAAAACAAAAAGCAATCACGTTAGCACGACCCTTGACCGGCAAAAAACAAACGCGCCGCTCAAAAACCCGTAAGAGATTATTCGCATTTTCCTGAAATGCTGCGCGCTGACTACCCCATAAATTGATCATCATTATACTGTTTAATGACATTAATTCCTTGCACTTATTAAAAAAAACATTGCCTCGCACGGAATCTGCCATCGCGCAATGATCAAAAGCATCCACAACCAACAAATCATAAGTCGTTTTGTTGCTGAGCGCCTGCTGGCGGATAAAGTTTCCGCCGTCGCCAATCAATAATTGCATTCTTTCATCAGGTGATAAATCAAAGTATTTAATACTCGCGCTAACAACATCACGACGTTTTTCAAGCACGGTCATTGCACAAGACTGATAATGATTTAATAAAAATTGCGTCAACGAGCCACCGCCTAAACCCACCATTAAAACCTGTTTAGCATCTGGACAAAAAACCAAAGCCAATGACATGGACCGAACATACGTCAAATGAAGTCGCTCAGGATCGGCTAATAAAAAACTACTTTGCCGAGAACTCGTGCCAAAATGCATCGACCGCACACCATTTGCCTCCACAATTTCCAGAATACCGTCCGAACTGTGCTGCTGATGTATTACACTACCGCCATATTTCTGCATACTAAAACCGCCGATATGTCATTATTTAAAAAATGACCGTCGTAGAAAAATATTTCACCCGTGAAAAATATTACCTTATTTAACCACCGTCAATTATGGTGTATTGCGGGTCCCTTAATGATTGCCAACCTCTCCACCCCACTCCTTGGACTTGTTGATAGCGCTATTATGGGACATATGGAATCGCCCGATTATTTAGGTGCTGTCGCGTTGGGCGGCATGATCTTTAATTTCATATTCTGGGGATTGGGGTTTTTACGCATGGGAACAACCGGGGTCATCGCCCAAGCCTATGGCCAACAAGATGCTTTTGAAATCAAGGCAATCCTGCTACGAACCCTCCTTTTAGCCTTATTACTGGCCAGCCTCATTTTACTCAGCCAACAATTCATTATTGCGTTCAGTTTACAACTCATCGAAAGTACCCAAGCAATCAAAACCTTAACAGAAACTTACTTTACACTCCGTATCTGGTCTAGCCCTGCAACCTTACTAAATTACGTTCTAATTGGGGTTTTTATTGGTTTACAAAAGACTAAATCCTCTCTAGCTATTGTTGTCAGTACCAACCTGACCAATATAGTCCTGGATATCTTCTTGGTGGTTATCCTTCACCAAGGTATAGCCGGCCTTGCACTCGCTACTGTCCTCTCGGAATACACTGGCATGATCACAGGCCTTTTATTACTGCGAGTGGTATTACAAAAAAACAATAGCCCTTGGACAGGAAGGGCTATCTTTTCTTTCGAGAAAATTAAATACCAACTTACGATAAATAACAACCTCTTTATTCGAACACTCTGTTTGATTTTTACATTTTCCTTTTTTATTAGCCAAAGTGCGAAATATGGCCCTGTGATTCTGGCTGCCAATACACTGTTAATGAATTTTCAAGCATTAATGGCATTTGTACTCGATGGTTTCGCACACGCGACTGAAGCCTTAGTCGGCAAAACACTGGGTCAACAAAACCAACACCTACTCAAGCAGACCCTCAATACAGCAGCACTCTGGTCTTTCTCCATGGCCGTATTTTTCTCCTTACTTTACCTGCTACTGGGGGAGCTATTAATTAATACCTTAACCGACCTCATACCGGTTCGTAGTGCCGCCTTAAACTATTTACCCTGGGTGATAATAACCCCGGTTATTTCAGTCTGGTGCTATCTATTAGATGGTATTTTCATCGGAGCAACCTGGTCTCAACACATGCGCAATACCATGGCATTTTCAACACTGTTTTGTTTCCTGCCCGTATGGTATCTAAGCCAATCACTGGGTAACCATGGCCTTTGGTTTTCATTGGTTATCTTTATGCTTGCCCGGGGGCTTACGATGGCTTGGATCTTTAAAACAACGCCCTTATTAGCGCACTAACTGCCCATTCCATCGGTTGTGACAAAACGAATTTGTTAATCGCCCCCGAGTTCTAGTAGAATTAGCAAGATACTCTCAGTATTGCTAGCTACAGGCAAAAAACCCATGACTAAACTTTTTCTCATTCTCAGCTTATTCGTACCGTTGTACGCCCATGCCGTTGACGACTCTCCAGAAAAGTGGCAACCCACGACCTTATCTGATGCTTCTATCAAAAAAATTCAAACCGCTAAACATCAATATAACCAATGTATTTCTAAAGAAATTACAGGATTAAACATAGGTTCGCTAGATGTTCGTGATGCTGCTCATCATATTATAAAAAGTTGCGAGGAAAAACTGTCGATTATTCGGCAAACATTTCTAGATGAAAATGTCTCAACACTCTTAGCGGATCGCTACTTAAAAATGTCACGCACACAAACAACACGAACAACATTAAAACATTTGATGTTCCTTGATGCCGCAAAAAAAATGGGATATCCCGGGGCAAAATAATGAATACAAACCTGACCATTGACTTACTACTTATTCCCAGCACACTGGATGCTTATCATATTGCGCTTGCTTTCGGCGTTTTAGTGTTATCCGTTATTTTAGTCATAACACTTTTAGTGCTAACCACTAACCTTCGAAAACAAAAGAAAGCCATTGTTCCAACGACTGCGCCCAATGCGCCGCTAGCCGTTGTAGAGCCACAAATTATTGAGAAAATTATTGAAATTGAAAAAGAAGTCCCGGTTCCAGGCCCTGCTCCTGAACCGGTTATTCTAAAAGAATTTACACCGGATGCTGCAACGCAACTGCTCAGTTTACTGCAGAAAGAGGCCCGATTTATCGACTTCATCTATGAAGATATCGCCGCTTATAACGATCAAGAAGTGGGGATGATTGCGCGGGTTGTTCACAATGGTTGCAGCAAGGTTATTAACGAGCATTTTACCTTAGCGCCTATTTGCCCTGATAAGGAAAATAGCCCCATCACGATCCACCATGATTTTGATGCCGACGCCTTTTTTCTTACCGGCAATATAACCGGCCAAGCTCCTTTTACCGGAACACTCATCCACAAAGGCTGGCAAGTCACTGCCATTAAGTTACCCAAAATATCTGAAACCCATAACGTTAGTATTATCACTCCTGCAGAGGTTGAATTATGACAAGCAGTACCCCAGAACACCCGAGCCACAAATTTTCCATTGGTATTGATTTAGGCACTACTCACTCCGTTTTATCATATATTGAACCCCCTCTTAATGAACTGGATGAACCTACACAAAATATATTAGCAATTCCGCAACTCACTGCAGCAGGTGAAATCGAAAATAAAACCCAATTGCCCTCATTCATTTATCAGGCCCACAGCGCTGAACTTGCCAAAGGTGCGACGGTACTCCCGTGGACCGCTGAACCTAAACACCTTGTCGGTGAAATTGCCCGTAACCGTGGCAGAAAAACACCGTTACGCCTTGTCTCTAGTGCTAAAAGCTGGCTTTGCCATACCGGCATTGATTGTAAAGCACCACTGTTACCGACTGAAACACAAGATGAAGTTGAACGCATCTCACCCTTTGACGCTTCAGTCGCTTATTTACAGCATTTAACTGACGCCTGGGATCACCAATTTCCCGGTAACCCGCTCG
>DTSI01000020.1:4866-5451 GCA_012965425.1 Methylococcaceae bacterium | reverse complement strand
AGTTGAGTACGCCTTGCAAGGTTGCGCGTATATTTTTTTCCAGATCGGTACGGATAGCATCAAGTCCAGGGGGCATGCTATCCGCTAAGCGGCTGGCAATTTCGTCAATTTTTTTGGGGTCAAACATAATATTTACTCGTGGTTAAAATTAATTAAGGTAAAGTTTAAGGTCGGTTCTGTTTTTAGGTCAATAAATTGCTGCCTTGTGACATAGTTTAACAGTTAACAAGGAGTCACTCGTAAATGTAGTACCTTTAAAGGCGATAGGAAGGGCTTTCGGCGTGCCGAAAGGTACTCCCTAGTCGTGTTGACTAGGGAGTGCATGATTTACGTCAACATAAAACCACGAATGGTAAAGAAAAGCAGTGCGGCCAGTAATGCAGACAAGGGTACGGTAATAATCCAGGCGGCTGCAATTTTATAGAGCTGGCTTCTTTTAACGAGTTCTCGGCGATAGCCTTTTTGTAGTCTTTTGCGGTCACTCTTCGTGAGTTTGTTTTTTGATGATTTTCGCTTTAAGAGGTTGAGCATTTTTCTTTTAGTGGTGACCGATGATTTTTTAAATTTCTTCAAAAAGGCTTCCAC
>DTSI01000020.1:0-4847 GCA_012965425.1 Methylococcaceae bacterium | reverse complement strand
TTTTATCAATCATACGGTCATAATTATTTTTTAAGTATTCTCTTAAAAAGCCAACGCCAAAAACAGCACCCACAGCGGTGTGGGTAGAACTAATAGGGAGTCCCAATTGACTGGCAATAATAACAGTGATCGCGGCAGCCATAGAAATACAAAAGGCGCGTGTTTTATCCAGTTCGGTAATTTCACTGCCCACAGTGCGTATTAATTTTGGACCGTAGAGGGCTAAGCCAATGCAAATACCCACAGCACCAATGAGCATAATCCACATGGGAATAGCGGCTTTTTCGGTAATGCCACCGCTTGAGAAAGCATCATTAATGGCGGCAAGTGGGCCTACCGAATTAGCGACATCATTGGCGCCATGAGCAAAACTTAATAAGGCCGCGGCAAAAACAAGTGGAATTGTAAATAGTGTGTCTACGTCGAATTTAGTGTTTTGCATCATGAGGGTTGCCCGATTAATCAAAGGGCGAACAATTAAATAGAATGATACGGCAATAAAAAAACCAATGCCGATAGCCGTTACCAGATCAATTTGCCATATTTTTTTAAACCCTTTCATCATGAGGTAGGTTGAAAAAACCCAAGCCATTAATGCGATTAAAATCGGCACAACGCCTTTGGCGGCAGACAGCATGTCTGTTCTGTAGGTGATCGTTCGTTTTATCAGGTACAGAAAAAGGGCCGCAATAACACCGCCCATGATTGGGGAGATAAACCAACTGGCTGCAATTTTTCCAAAGACTGCCCAATTGGCAATACCAAAGCCGCCAGCGGCAATACCGGCACCTAAAACGCCACCTACAATGGAGTGTGTCGTTGAAACCGGGGCGCCAAAATAGGTGGATAGGTTTAGCCAGAGTGCGGCAGCCAGGAGTGCTGAGGTCATTAACCAGACGAAAGTGTCGGTATCGTTAATTAATGCCGGATCAATAATACCTTTTTTAATGGTGCTTACCACATCGCCACCTGCGAGTAAGGCACCGGAGGATTCAAAAATGGCTGCGATGAGAATAGCGCCGGTAAGGGTGATCGCTTTAGAACCTACAGCGGGACCCACATTGTTCGCAACATCGTTAGCGCCAATATTAAGCGCCATATAGCCGCCAATGACGGCAGCAACAATTAATAAGGTGTTTCGTTCATCAACATAACCGCCTACATAGATCATGATGGCAAAAAGAAATAAAATTGCTAAGCTAATCCGAACAATACCGGGTAATGTGCTAGCGGTATTGAGTTGTGGCTGGTTTGAATTTATAGAGTCCATTGTTTTATATAGAAGTTATTCAATCAATGTTGTTGTTGCCAATATAAAATGACGTAATTTTAAGTGTCTTTAATGTATAAAGGACAATTATGTAAAGTGAATATGACAATAACATTACAGTTGAAATATTATTGACGATTTTTTAAATCGTCTTATAGCACTGAGTAATTTTAAATCAAAAGAAGGTAGTCAAGATATGAAGGCAGGTATGATTGGTTTAGGCGCTATGGGGACTCCGATGGCAAAGACTCTAGCTAAAGCTGGGTTTTTAACAGCCGTCTATAATCGTACGGAAGCAAAAGCACACCTTCTGGCTCAAGAATTGGCGGTATTGTGTGCGCCGTCACCCAAAGATTTAGCGCAAAGTGTTGATGTTGTTTTTTTATGTGTTGCTAAAGATGCCGACGTTTTGGCCTTGGTTGAAAAGATTTGCCCGGTGTTAAAGGCCGGGTCTATGGTGGTGGATATGTCGACAGTGGGGTGTGAAACCGCACAACGTGCTGCGGTTTTGTTGGCAGAGCAAGGCGTTGGTTTTCTCGACGCTCCGGTTTCAGGGGGGGTTGAAGGCGCTAAAAACGGGACCTTGTCGATTATGGTAGGCGGCGAGGAAAAACATTTAGAGCACGTTAAACCCTTGTTGGCTGCTATGGGGGATAAGATCATTCATATGGGACCCGTCGGTGCGGGGCAAGCGACTAAAGCAGTTAACCAGATCATGGCTGCAGGTATTAACCAAGCAGTAACTGCTGCGCTGGCTTTGGGGCAGGCGCAAGGCTTACCGATGGCGCAAGTGGTTGATGTAGTCTCGGGAGGAGCGGCCGGTAATTGGTTTTTAGCTCATCGCGGTCAAACGATGCTTCAGGGAGAGTATAAGCCGGGGTTTAAGTTGGCGTTACACCATAAGGATTTGGAGATTTGTCAGGCCATGGCACAGGCTCAAGGCTTATCGATTGATTTTCTAGATCAAACGCTAACAGATTACCAGCGCTTGATGGCTGAGGGCTATGGCGATGAAGATATTTCAGCGTTATATCGATTAAAGCGGCCAGATTGAGGGTTGTTTGTTGAAAATGTTTTTTTAAGCACCGCAGCAGCGTTTATATTTTTTACCACTGCCGCAGGGGCACGGTGAATTCTTGCTGGGCGCGTTCGTGTCCTGTTTTTTAGTTTCAGTGTGGGAAATCGCTTTAGCAGAGCCGTCTAAATAAAACCAGCTATTAGCGGTTTTCTGGAACCGGCTAATTTCGTGCATGTAGTGTTCTTTATTATCTAACAGAAAATAGGCTTTAAATTCAACCAACCCCTTTTTGTCTTTACTACTGCCCTTTTTGGTATTGAGTATTTCTAATCGTTGCCATTGACTTTGGTCTTTCGACAAATCTAATGTTTTGGGGCGGGTTTTTAGGTCCCAACTGTTAAGGAGATAATCGACGTTTTCAGCCGCAAAGGCGCAAAACCGTGAGCGCATCAGCGCTTCAGCTGTTTTGGGTTTTTCTGTGCCGTCAAGATAAGGCCCGCAGCAATCGTTTCGGGGTTTTGTCGAGCCGCAAAGGCATAGTAAGTCTGTGTTCAAAGCTTGGCTCCTGTTACCAGCAATCGGCTGGGTTTTTAGTGTTTTCCTGATCAATTGTCATTCCATTTATTGTACTACAATTCGTATCCTTGTCCTGCTGGCTACCGGTTGGAGCGATTGCAGAGAGCGTATAAGCGGTACTAGTGACGTTGCTAATAGCTAAGCCATAATACCCTTCTGATGAAGTTGATGAACTTTTTACAGTACTGGTAGTACAGTTATTTGCACTGCCTATAATGGTGGCATAGCTTGGGCAATTCACCCGAAATTTCTCTTGTGCTAATTGTAGTGATAACAGGGCAGTATGGGCATCGGCGCGTCGTGCTTTTTGTAGATACTGGCTGTAAGCCGGAATGGCGTTAACGGCTAAAATAGCGACAATGCTAATGGTAATCAGCAGTTCAATCAGGGTAAAGCCGGCGTGTTTATTTTTCATGGGCGTTAAGTGTTATAAATGAAGGGGTTAATTGCTAATAAAATTGACGTTTTCAATGGTAACCGCGCTGTTATGTTGTATTTGTATTATAGATGATGGGGCGCCCGTAGCGCTGGCTCCATTGGTAACCAATGAGTCGAGATTACTGGTGATAGTGGCATTATTTTGTGTGGTTGTTGCGGTAATGGTAACATCAGGTTCATTGCTGGTTACAGTGCACTGGTAATAATTTGCTAACGTGGGATGATTATTGCAAAAGCCACTTTCGCTGTTTGTTATTGTGACCTTGTTGGTATGAGTGCCTGAAATTTCGCCGCTAACGGTATAATTGTATTGGGCGCTGCTACAAGCGTCGGTATTGGTGGCTAAAACGGTGTTATCTACGGTGCCGGTTAATGTGCGGGTGATTTTTTTATTGGCAATAATAAAATTGGCATCGAGGGCTTGAATAGTGGCGTATGCAGTTGCGCAGTTTGATTGATTTCCGGTTTGATTAACAATTAAAAAATTCTGGCAAGCATACGGGGTATTGATACCCTCCGAGGTGATCGTGCCATTATCAGTTCGAAGCGTTGTATATTCACGGGCTGTAGAAGGTTCACTGTCAGGATGGTTGATATGTTCACTTTGACAGACTTTCTCGCGGCCACCGCCGCTATCCACTAAACCGGTTAACCCCACTTTCCCGCGCCAGCCCCCGGGACCAATAGAGTTTCCGGGAGCGGGGGCGGCTGGGCAGCCATTTGTAGCGGCAGAATCTTCACAATTACCACAAACATAACAACCGTATCCGGCTGATGTTTGGTTAGAGGTGGGATTAAAGGCGCAAGTGCCGAATTGAGAAACGGCCGGGCGAATAGCATTAAGAGTATTTACGGTATGGATAGTGCCGGTAATGGCTAATTCGATGTTGCCATAGCAGGTGAGTAAGGTGTTGGTATTATTGGTAACGGTTGCGGTATCAATTAATATGGTATTCCCGTCTACATCTTTTGTCTTAAAGAGACCAGAGGCAAGAGAGGTAAGGGTTGCACTAGTATCTATTGCTAAACCACTATCAAGGGTGGAAGAGTTATTATTAGGGCTGGGTGACTGGAGTTGAGTGTCTTGGTTTGCGCCAGCGATACCGTCTAAGATGCTATTGCCGATGTTGGTCCAGGTCAGTTCAGTCATGAGGGTGACCTTTTCGGTGCTTGCTCCCACAGGCCACGAAACGTTTACTTCGACTTGTTTGCGGTTAGGGTCGGGTTTATCGGTTAGGGTCCATTGTCGGGTAAAGGTGGCGTTGGTTCCATTTACGGTGTCAAGGCCATTCACATGGTTATCATAGGCCGTCTTATCGGTTTCTTTTTTGAAAAATGCCAGTTTAGCCTCAGCCAGTACCAGTGCTTCTGAGCGGGTTTTGTTGAGGCCGCTGGTTTTGGTTAAATCCGTTTGAAAAGAGGCGAGCGCTAAGGCGCCAAGACTGGTCACCGTTAAGGCGATTAAGGCTTCTATCAGGGTAAAGCCGGTGGTATTTTTTTTAAAATAGAGCATGGTTTTATTCCCAATCTTTCCAAGTGCCGGCA
>DTSI01000019.1:15487-17925 GCA_012965425.1 Methylococcaceae bacterium | reverse complement strand
GTTCGCAATTAGACTTAGACTTTTATCTGGCCAGTATTGCAGACCCCATTGTAATAAGGCATTTTTAGCTGCTTCGGCATTATTGGTTATACAGGCATGTTTAAGAATTTTATTTTGGTAAGTGGATGTGCTTGGTGTTGGTTCTGGTGTGGATAAGGACTTTGTTTTACGGCGAGAAAGCAGTACGGTTGCAAGCCAGCCGGAGGCCAAAAATAAAGATAATCCGGGCCAGAAATAAGCCGCAAAGGGTGAGCGAGCTGTTTCATCTGTGTTCGGTGATTGTTTTATGACCGGCACAACCTGAGGGGGTTTAAATGGCATGGGCTCAGTAGTCTGGGGATTTAACGTGGCTATCAGCGTGGTTTCAGGAATTTGTGCGACCTCAAGTGAGTCAGTTTGTGTATTCCACCACGACACCTTTATAGCCGGTAATCGGTAGGTTCCTTTCTTGGATGCAATGAGGACAATTTTTTCTTCCCTATAGGCAATCAGGGTATCGGTTTTCTTTTCATTTAAGGTTGGCTGATCGGGGTAAGTTTTAAGTTCATCGCCGGCCGTGGTGTAAGCGTCGGGTTGGAGTAAGTAAAGTTCAGGTAATTGTCCGGCCGTCGTACCTTGGGCAATTATTTTAAGGGTACGTGTTAACGGTTCACCTACTTTCATTTGAGTGATATCGTCAGACCATGATTGTTCAATATGTAAGGCTTGGGCAGGGAGCCAGTTATTGGCTTGAAATTGTGCCGGTATGGGTTGTACATCGAGCTGAACACGATTAGAGGAGACTCTCTTGACATGGGTGTTGGCGCGATTAAAGAAGTTGTTATAGTGCCCTCGTTGTTGACTATAGACTTCGGCATTTAAGGTAATAGGTGGGATTATTAACAGCCCGGGTTGTTGTGGGAAAATGGCGTACTTTCTTTCAGTGATCTCGTAGTTAAGATTGTTGTATTGATCTTGGTAGGTAATATCTTCCCCCAAGCGTTCAATAATGGCGCTGTCTGATGATGGTTCAGTGAGGCTGGCTTGTGAAATATTTATTCTTCGGAACAAGCGTAAGGTGTATATAAATTGAGATTGCACGACCCCTTTTTGTGGGGAAATTTCAGCCATTAGGAATAGCTCTTTATCTTGCGGAAGTGAAGATTCAGCACTCTTGTTCGGAGCTATCGCAGTAATGATTAAGGGGTTGCTGAAGTCTTTGCCAAAAGGGACAGGCGGTAAGGTAAGGGTGCCCGTTTGTTTGATCAGTACGTTAAGGTGCCAAGATTCTTGGTGTTGGAATTGACCGTTAATAATGGATGTACTGCTGTTTTTATTTTGATACAAAATTTCAAGGTAAGGTTCCAGAATGGAAAAGTCTGGATCAGCATCGGGTGTTTCAGTGGCTGTAAAAGTGAGTTGGAATGACTCGTTAGTGGTGACCGGGTTAAGTTCGGAGGTAACGGATATCGTAGTGGCATTGGCGTATGTAAAAGGTAGTATCACAAGGGATAAGGTGACTAAAAAAAACCACTGTACAACAGTATCTATCGGGCGTAAATAAGACAACGGGGTCATGAGTGTATCAATAAATAAAGTGGGTAGGTTTTTTAGGTTACCAATTTTCATTAGTTTTAAAATCATTTTT
Organism: Methylococcaceae bacterium; assembly: GCA_012965425.1. Taxonomy (GTDB): domain Bacteria; phylum Pseudomonadota; class Gammaproteobacteria; order Methylococcales; family Methylomonadaceae; genus OPU3-GD-OMZ. Next base: position 16,298 of record DTSI01000019.1, on the reverse strand, counting down.
TTGTTGGCTATATTGATATTTAAATTTACGCCGTAATAAGCCAGAAGGGTCATCGGGAATTCTTTTTAGCCACTGCTCATTAACTTTTTTTGAAGCGTCTTCTGGTTCAGGAATTGCGTTTATCTTACGTTCTGATGGGTTGTCTTGGGGGTTATTTTTGGATTCATCCTCAGGCTCATGATAGGTGTCATCTGGGGGCTTGTTTTCTTGAGTAGTTGATTTATGGTCAGATTGAGCCGGATTGTTTTGTTCATTATTTTGTGCATCATCAGATTGACTATTTTGACTTTCTTGTGAGTTTTCATCAGACGGTTTATTTTGAGAAGAGTCTTTTTCAGATTCAGACTGTTTTTTTAAGGCTTCTTCGATGAGTTTCTTATTATAGTGCGCATCGTCATGGTTAGGATTAATCGCTAGCGTATCGTTATAAGCCTGTAGTGCTTTGGGAAGTTGACCCAGTTGACTGTAGGCATTGCCACGGTTGTAATGAGCCTCGGCATTGTTTTCATTTTTTAATGCTTCAATAGCTTTTGTATACTGACCGTCACGGTAAAGGGCGCTGAATGTCCACTTAGCATTATTAAATTTTTCAGCAGCCTGAGCAAAGTCACCTTGATTAAATTGCTGATAGCCTTGTTGGTCGGGTGTTTGCCAAAGATTGTCTAAGGCATCCGCGTGACTGTTTTTTGGAATCGGTAATAGAAGTAGAGTAAGCCAGCATAAAAACCCGCGTCTAAAACAGAGGCTTGCCAACGGTATAACCAGAAAGAGTAACCAGGGGCCACGTTCTAGCCACAGGTTTAATTGGATA
>DTSI01000019.1:0-15455 GCA_012965425.1 Methylococcaceae bacterium | reverse complement strand
GGTGTTTATTAAAGAGTGCAATAAGGGCGCTGGTATCGGTATCATCGGCAGTAATCGTCTGTAACAAACCGTTTCCTGAATGACTCATAGCGGCCAGGGTTTTTAGATTTAATTTAGGGACGACAATAGTCCCTGAGTCATCTTTTAAAAAGCTACCGTTGGGCATTTTAATGGGGGCGCCGGATTGGGTTCCAACCGCTAATATTGAGAGTCGGTAGTCTTCTAGACGACTGGATATTTTGCTTTGTAATGATTTATGAATACCGTCTGTAACTAGTAGGATATCGCCTTGTTTTAACCCTGTTTGTTTTAATAAGGTTGTTGCTTTAATGACAGCGCTATAAGCATTGCTGCCTTGGCGAGGCATGAGATTACTTTTAAGGGCCGATAATTGGCTTGAAATTGTTTCAATATCATTCGTGAGCGGGGTTACTGTGTAAGCATTATTTGCGTAAACGATTAAGGCTGTCTGACCATCTTTGCGTTGCTTTAGAATATCAGCTATTTTATAGCGAGCACGGATCAGGCGGCTGGGTTTGATATCCTGCGCATTCATTGATTGAGATAAATCAAGGACAATCACCAGCGCTGAAATATTGCGGAAAACCGGTGCAGGGAGTTTTTCCCATGTTGGACCGGCGATTGAAATTATCGCTATCAAGCATCCTATAGCGGTTAACAAAACCGGCAGTCGGGATCGCTGTTGTGAATTTTTTTGAAGTATAAAGGGAAGGAGTTCAGCATCACAGACTCGACTCCAGTGACCGTGGTTAAATTGTTTTTTTAGTAAAATAATAAGTAATACTAAAAAAGGGATTAGGGCTAAGAGCCATAAGGGCCGGATGAAATGAAAGGTATCCATCAGTGCTCTTTGATTTTTAAAATGACGATTAAGAGCATCAAAAATAAAGACAATCCGAGAGGCCATGCATAGAGCTCTGTTTTGGGTCGGAAGAATTGCTTGTCTTTTTCAATGGGTTCAAGTTCATCCAGTAGGGCATAAATAGTATTAAATTCATCGGTGTTTCGGGCTCTAAAATACTGGCCGCCGGTTTTATTGGCAATGGCTGTGAGTGTTTTTTCATCCAGGTCCCGTGAAGGGTTAACGCGGCGATTACCAAATAGGCTACGCACAATCATTTCATCTGCGCCAATGCCAATGGTGTAGATTTTAAGTTGGTTCTCAGCTGCGAGGTCAGCGGCTTTAAGGGGAGAAATAACACCGGCGGTATTAGCTCCATCAGTCATTAAGATCAGTACCCGGCTGTTGCTGGGTTGTGACCGGAGTCTTTTAACGGCGAGGCCAATGGCATCACCAATGGAGGTGCTTTCACCGGCAAGTCCTATAGCGGCTTCATTGAGTAAAGTCATGACGGTCTGTCGGTCAAAGGTCAGTGGTGTTTGTAGATAGGCTTGAGAGCCAAAAAGGATTAAGCCAATACGATCACCGGCACGTCTTTTTATAAATTGGCTGGCGACCGCTTGAGTTGCAGTAAGGCGGTCGACTGGTTTTTGTTGGATCAAGAAGTCCTGTTCTTCCATGCTGCGAGAGAGATCAACGGCCATCATTAAATCGCGACCGGTTATCGCCATTTCGACCGGCTCTCCCAGCCACTGAGGACGAATACCCGCGATAATTAAACAACACCAAGCAATAATGGCCAGATAAAATGGCCACGATTTAGCGTTAATGATTCTTTTTTCAGGAGTATCTGATTGAAAGTCTTCAATAAAAGGCACACGTAATGCGGCCTGATTGTGTTGGATAATAGGCGGGAGAAGATGGGCTAGCCAAGGGAGCGGTAAAGCAGCTAAAAGCCAGAGCCATTCAAAGTGAATCACTTCTCATTACCTTTTACGGCAGTAAGCCATTGTTCTGAGAACTTAAATAAGGGTTTGAGGTTGCTATCAACCGTGCGTTGGTAAGGGTTACTGATAAGTTGTTGCCCTTGACTCGAAGAAAACTTTTTTTCTTTAAAGGGGCGGTCTAAAAACTCAAGCCATGCCTGACCGGTCAGGCTGGCAACTTGTTCGGAGGGGTAAATACTGATTGCAGTACGGCGTAATAAGGCAGATAAGGCCGTCAATTTGCGTGGGTCATCCCAATCTTTTTTTATTTGAATCTGTGACAATAAATGGCGGGCAGTTTTGACCGCAGTTTTACGGGTGATTTTTTTATAGCTCCAGATCACCAGTATAATGAGCGTGATGGTTAACACTAAAGCCAGCCACCAGCCGAATGCAGGGGGCCACCAGATAATGGGATCGGGTAAATGAATATCTTTAATGGCTAATGGCTCAGAAGGCATTAGTTCTTACGGCAAAGGATTGCGATTGGGTCATCATGGGTACTACAAAAATAGCTATGAATAGTGCGTTTTTTGGCTAATTGTTGAAGCTTAAGTTGCTGTTGTTGAAAGCGCTGTTGATACTTGTCTAGGCGCTGGGGGTTAGCCGTATTAAGGATTACATCGGTAATACCATCGGTAAAACGGTAATGACCATTTTTTGGCAGGGTATTTTCGAGGGGATCAGATACCATAATAAGCACCACGTCACAATGTTTTGCGAGTTGTGACAGGTGCGGTTCACAGCTAGCATCCAGACCGCGAAAATCACTGATCAAGTAAACTAAACTGCCGGGCTTGACATGTCGGCATAATCGCATGAGTGTATGTGCTAAAGGTTGCTGACTTGTCTGGGTTTGCTGAGAGTGTTCTTTTTCAGCGCGTATCAGTTCGTGGAATAACCGTAAAACAGCCTGGCGACCATTTTGAGGTTTAATTTCACGTTGTGTTTGGTGGGTGAAAATTTGTCCGCCAATACGATCGCCCTGACGAAGAGCACTCCAAGCGAGTAAGGCTGCTAGGTGAGCCGCTTGGACAGATTTGAAAACACCGCGGGTAGCAAAAAACATGGAAGGTCTTAAATCTACAGATAAGAAGACGGGGCGCTCGCGTTCTTCTCGAAAGAGTTTGGTATAGGGTTTTCCTGTACGGGCCGTAACGCGCCAATCGATACTACGGATGTCATCGCCGGGTTGATACGGTCGGGTCTCATCAAACTCCATACCGCGACCCTTGGTACTGGATAAATAGCCACCACTTTGTTTTGATTTTATGGTGCTATGGTCTAGGTTGACTTGACGAGCGCCGGCAGACAACCGAATGAGGTTGTTAAATTGAATTTGAACGCGCTCATCAGGCGTTAAAGAAAGCGATGTTTTCATTAGGGAACAGCTATTCTGAGGATAAGTTCCTTGATAAAGTAATCGGCGGTAATGCCTTCAGCTTCGGCTTCGTAAGAAAGTATAATTCGATGACGAAGGACATCAAAAGCGAGTTCTTGAATGTCTTCGGGTCCGACAAAATCACGTTCAGCTAACCAGGCTTTGGCTCGGGCACAACGGTCTAGTGCAATAGTAGCGCGTGGGCTTGCTCCAAATTGTAGCCATTGTGCCAAATCATCGCCGTAGGCTTGGGGTTGGCGTGTGGCTAAAATAATTTGTAGTAAATAGTCCTGAAGATGGTCGGCCATATAGACATTAAGCACTTCTTTACGTGCAGTGAAAATAGTCGACTGACTGATAGGTTTGTTGTCAATGGCGGTATTATTCTTTTGCCCTAAGGCTTCTTGCCGGGCAAGGGTTAGAATTTCCTTTTCATGTTCTGGTTTTGGGAAGTCAACATTCACATGTAATAAGAAGCGGTCGAGCTGTGCCTCAGGAAGTGAATAAGTACCTTCTTGCTCAATAGGATTTTGGGTGGCCATGACGAGAAAAAGTTCCGGTAAAGGATAACTCGTTGACCCCACAGTAATTTGTCGTTCGGCCATGGCTTCAAGTAATGCGGCTTGCACTTTAGCAGGCGATCGATTGATTTCATCAGCTAACACAAGATTATGAAATAAGGGGCCTTTTTGAAATTCAAAAGAGCTTGTTTGTGGGCGATAAATCTCTGTACCGGTTAGGTCTGCGGGCAATAAGTCCGGGGTAAACTGAACGCGGTGAAAGTTTGTTTCAATACCCTGACTTAGGCAATTAATGGCGCGCGTTTTTGCTAATCCCGGGGCGCCTTCTACTAAAAGATGGCCATCAGCGAGTAATGCGATTAACATGCGGTTAATTAAATTTTCCTGACCAATAATATGTTGGCCAAGAAAAGATCTGAGTCGCTTGATGTCTTTGATGGCTGTGTTGTTAAGTTGGTTCATGAAGTCATATGGGTGTTCAGAAAATCAGTCATTTTAGCTTAGTTTAGGTCAAAAACAAACCTTTAGTGAGGCTGCAAAGTGATTGTTTAAGGGATTGTTTTTTCGTAGATGTGTCGATAGAAAGATAACCTGACGGTTCGCTTTTTTCGGTACAATTGCCTTTTCCTATTAAATTATTTAAGTATTATGCGCCCTTATAAAGAGTCTCCGGTGGCTACGACTCAATTGCCTCCGGGCATTGCTTTTATCATCGGTAATGAGGCTGCTGAGCGATTTAGTTATTATGGCATGCGCTCAGTTCTTGTGGTTTTTATGACCCAGTATTTAATGAATGCTTCCGGTCAACTGGATGTTATGTCAGAACAAGAGGCGCAGGGTTATTTTCACCTGTTTGTTTCTGCTGTCTATATTACCCCAGTGTTAGGTGCCTTGTTGGCAGATGGTGTATGGGGTAAATACCGGACAATTATTTATTTATCGATGGTTTATTGTCTGGGTCATTTTGTACTGGCGTTGGATGATACGCGGATGGGGTTGTTACTGGGCCAGTCATTAATTGCATTAGGTGCCGGGGGTATTAAACCCTGTGTTTCGGCACATGTGGGGGATCAGTTTGGTCGTTCTAATCAATTTCTGTTAAGTAAGGTGTTTAGTGGGTTTTATCTGGCTATTAATTTAGGGGCCTTCATTTCAATGTTAGCAATTCCCTGGGTATTAGAACACTATGGTGCCAAGCTTGCTTTTTTTATCCCCGGTATTTTAATGTTATTGGCGACGGTTATTTTCTGGTCTGGGCGTTATCGTTTTGTGCATATTCCACCCGCGGGTAAGGTTTTTTTGAGCGATGTTTTTAGTAAGACGGGTATTAAAGTATTGGGTAAGTTGTCTGTTATTTATATTTTTATTGCGGTTTTTTGGGCTCTGTTTGACCAAACCGGCTCATCTTGGGTGTTACAGGCGCAGAAAATGGATCGAGAGCTGTGGGGTTTTGAGATTCTACCCTCGCAAATTCAGGCCGCTAATCCTCTGTTGATTATAATGTTAGTACCGCTGTTTTCATATTTTCTTTATCCGCAATTAAATAAATGGTTTAACTTAACCGCATTAAGAAAGATTGCGATTGGGTTGTTTGTTACGACCCTTGCTTTTACGATTCCGAGTTGGATACAAATGCAAATTGACGCCGGCTTAACCCCTCATATTGGTTGGCAGTTGTTCGCTTATTTACTCTTGACGTCAGCGGAAGTTATGGTCTCGATTACCTGTCTTGAGTTCTCTTATACCCAAGCACCGAAAACAATGAAGTCCTTTGTTATGGCTTTTTATATGTTATCGGTAGCTATCGGTAATTTGTTTACCAGTGCGGTTAATTTCTTTATACAGAATGATGATGGGAGTAGTAAACTGGCAGGCGCGGACTACTTTTGGTTTTTCACTTTGTTAATGCTAGCGACCGCATTATTGTTTATATGGGTGTCGCGTAATTATATTGAAACGACTTATTTACAAGATGAATGTTAATGTGAAGAATATTTTAGTGACTGGTTGTTCTACCGGTATTGGTTATGATGCTATTGGGGTATTAAGGACGCACGGTTATCGAGTGATTGCATCGGCTAGAAAAAGTGAAGATGTTAACAGATTGGCCGCGCTGGGTTTTGATGCGATTCAACTTGACTTGAATGACAGTGACAGCATTCGATGCGGCGTTGCTGAGGTTGTTAAACTAACGGATGGGAAAATTGACGCCTTATTTAATAATGCAGGATTTGGTCAGCCCGGTGCGGTAGAAGATTTAACGCGAGACGTATTGCGACAGCAATTTGAAACCAATGTTTTTGGTTGTCATGAATTAACCTGTTTGATTTTGCCTTATATGCGCAAAAATGGTCAAGGACGCATTATTTTTAATAGCTCAGTTTTAGGGTTCGCGGCAATGCGGTATAGAGGGGCTTATAATGCCAGTAAATTTGCACTGGAGGGGTTGGTCGATACCTTGCGTTTAGAATTGCACGGGACTCATATTCATGTTGTGTTAATTGAGCCAGGGCCTATTTTAAGCGCTTTTAGAACCAATGCATTTGCTTTGTATAAGGCCAACATTAATAAAGAAAAAAGCGCTCATTTAGATACCTACTTAGCGTTAGAGGCGCGCCTTGAAACAGTGGGTGCAGCGGTGCCCTTCACCTTACCGGCCAGTGCGGTGAGTGCTAAGGTGATTGCCGCGCTGGAATCACCTAGGCCGCGTATACGTTACTACGTTACGGTGCCGACCTATTTATTTGCTTTTTTAAAAAGGTTTCTGCCCGGCCGTTGGCTGGATACAATTTTAAGGCAGGTTAACTAATTGCAAGTAAGTCTTCAGGGGGTCTCTTTAATGCGTAAAGTGAGTCAAATTTTAGTGTTACTTTTTAGCTGTGTTTTTTTTTATGGGTGTAGCGTAGCCAAGCCGTCTAATATTAAAAATATATGTGCAATTTTTGATGAGCAGGAAGACTGGTATGACTATGCCAATAATGCTTATCAGCGCTGGGGTTCGCCGATTTCCGTCATGATGTCAATGATGTATCAAGAGTCGAGTTTTAACGCGGATGCTAAGCCGCCTAGAACAACTTTTTTATGGATTTTTCCAGGCCCTCGCCCAACGTCGGCTTTTGGTTACGCACAAGCGCTTGATATGACCTGGGACGGTTATCTGGATAAAACGGGGCGATGGTTTGCTGATCGAAATGATTTTGAGGATGCCATTGATTTTATTGGCTGGTATAACAGTCAAAGTTATAAGCATTCTAATGTTGGGCTGAATGATAGTTATCACTTGTATTTGGCCTACCATGAGGGTCATGGCGGCTTTAATCGACGTAGTTTTAAGGGGAAATCGTGGTTGAAGGCTGCAGCGCGGAAGGTCTCATTGCGTTCGCGCCAATACCAGCGTCAACTTAATGGTTGTGAACATCGATTTGAATCGGGGTGGTGGTTTTTTTAGATGCAAGTAATAGTGTTATCCGGAGCGCTACTGTGACAAGACATATCGGGTTAATGATTTTATTTTTATTGATGAGTAAGACTGCACTGGGCTGTTATTCGTCATCATTGTCGGATGAGATTAATTTTAGAAATTGTCAGTTAGCCGTACAACGAGATGATGTTGAGGCACAGTATTATTTGGGTTTTATGTATCATTACCGGAAAGGTGTTTTTAGAGATTACCAAAAGGCTCGGGAATGGTATTTAAAAGCGGCAAGCCAGAATCACTCCGGCGCTCAAAACCAGTTGGGAGTGATGTTTGAGTTAGGGCAAGGAGTGCTTTTAAATTATAAAAAAGCAAAGGATTGGTATTTGTTATCAGCACAACTAGGTGATGTGAATGGGCAAATTAGTTTGGGCTGGTTGTATCAGTATGGGAAAGGGGTTGATTATGATGAAAAAGAAGCGGTTGCTTGGTATTTAAATGCGGCTAAACAAGGTAGTGCTAAAGGGCAATATAATTTAGCTGCTTTATATCAGTTTTCAACCCGAGGGAATAAGGATATTGCTGAGGCGCTACAATGGTATTTAACAGCAGCAAATCAAGGTGATGCTGATGCTTACTTGCGGTTAACTGAGCTTTACCAGTATGGGGGGGACGTCCCTAAAGATCTGGTGAAAGCGTATCAATGGGCTTTTATTGCCTCTAAAAAAGAGGGTTTTTCAGGTGAAAAGGCGCACAGTTTAATCAAAGAGCCGTTGACCGAGGCGATGATGAATGAGGGCCGGTATCTAGCTGGGCTATGGCTTGAAAGCCATTAAAATGAATGTTTAAGTGCACGTCCTCTTTGCTAAAAGAGGACGTGGTTTTATCTTATGCTTGCTTTTGTATAACGGGGTGTTGTTAGTTTATATTTCGCGTATCCAGTAAATAGTCGAGCCATTTATTAGAGAGCTTTTCTTGCACCGAGTTTTGTCGTAACCGTGCGTCAAGGTGGTCGAAATCAACCCGGTCCAGATCTTGATCTTGGTTATTACAAGAATAGACAAAATATTCTTCACCGGTTTTGGGGTCGGTATGTCGGCACATGCATTGTGCACAAATACCTTTCATCATACATTGCATGGGTGAGTTGATAGAGGCAACGGCTTCATGCGTTTTCAAATAGGGCTTGAGCATTCCGCCACGTGCTTCTTTAACAGCAGCCATCATTCGGTGTGAGCCGATAACGATTAAGTGTTTAACATCATGCAGTTTAAGTGTGGTTTCACCTAGGTCCCCTTTGCCATAAGCTTCCATGGCTTTGAGGATATTGCCGACAAAGCTAAAATCTTGCGGGCGCGTTGTTGGAAAGGCATGAACATCATTGCCAGAATCAACCGACCAGACAATAACATCGGAGGCCTCTTCAATATCTTCAACTTTAAATTGGTCTTGGTTATTCTTATAGCCGGCAAAGTAGATGACTTTGTTGCCAGCAGCACGCATCGCTTTGCCGATAGAAAAGAGCACCGCATTGCCAAGACCGCCGCCAATCAGAGCAATGGTTTTATTGGTGGGAATTTCTGTGGGTGCACCGGTCACGCCCATTACAACGAGTTCATCGCCAATTTCCCAGAGGGCGCATTGTCTTGAAGAGGTTCCCATTTCAAGTGCGATGAGTGAGATAAGTCCTTTGTCTTTATCAACCCAGGCGCCAGTAAGAGCGATTCCCTCGGTTGAGAGTGTTGTGCCTTGAACAATTTCGGCATTGGCTTCAAAACTTTGCACGCGATAAAACTGCCCCGGATAAAACTTCTCTGCCTGCATCGGTGCACGGACAATAATTTCGATTATAGTCGGAGTTAAACGGTTAATTTGGACGATTTTCGCGATTAAACGGTCGTCCATGTTTTTTTGAAGCGCGAACAACTGCTTGTCGCGTTGCGTTTGCGTTGACGGATCCAACTGACTTAATTGGTCTCTAAAAAGTTTTGTAATGTAGGGGTAGCCATCTTTAGCACTTGCCATTGCCTTAACAACGTTGCCAGCGTAGACCGGATGGTTGTCACCAAAGAATGAGATATGCTTGCCATTTTCTTGATAGGAGGTAAAAGGTGCCGGTTTACCAATTTTTGGATTCCAGGCATCATCAGTGGCTGTTAATTTAGGTTGGCTGCTATGAATCCATTCAGGTTCATGGCGTTGGAAAAATTTACCATCCATAACAAAGCTGTCAGGATGTTCATCTTGGTAAATGGTATTGGGTGATGTGCCGGCCGCTACATAAAGATTTTTTAATGGGATTTCAATTTCTTCATGGGTAGAAGCCCAACGCCCTTCCGTTTGTTGGAGTTTGTCAAAACGCATTGCTTTAAGATGACCATTTTCATCTTGAATAGCTTCAATAGGACTAAGGCCCTCAACCCAAGATATGCCTTCTTCAAAGGCTTTAATAATTTCTTCATGATTTTGACGATAAGCCGGTGCGTCACGTAAGCCTTTACGATAGAACATGGTTACGCCGCCCCAAGCATTGAGTAGTGGCTGGAAGTTAGGCTCTTCATTATTTTGTTTAGCACGTACGCGTTCGGCAACAATGGCGCGGCCGTGTTCTATGAACTCTTCTAAAATAATGCGTTCTTCGTTATCGTAACGAGACTGGATATCTTCTTCGCCGTAAATTGAGACTAAGGTTTCGTAGCGGTGCAGAATTTTCTCAACTTGAATCGGGTAATAGGCAAGCAATTCCGTTGCAGTATCTGTTCCTGTTAAACCGCCGCCAATAACGCCGGCAGGTAATCGGACTTGCATATTGGCAAGCGAAGAGGCTTTGGCCGCTCCTGTTAATTGTAGGCTCATCAAAAAGTCAGAGGCTTTGCGAATGCCGCGAATCAGGTTGTTTTTTATGCCAATAACGGTTGGTTTTCCAGCGCCACTTGCCATAGCGATGTGATCAAAGCCCATATCCCAAGCATCTTCAATGGTTAAGGTACCACCGAAACGTACGCCGCCGTAGCACTTAAACGCTTGACGCCGAGCTAGCGTCAGGTAGATAACTTTAAGAAAATTCTTATCCCAGCGAACGGTAATGCCGTATTCAGCGACCCCCCCAAAGCCAAGCATAATGCGTTCGTCCAAAGCTTCGTAAAGGTCATTGAAATCACGAATGGGTTCAGGAAGTTTTTCAGCAGACCCGACATAGCGTTCGGGTAACGGTTCAATTTTAAGGGCGTCGATACCGGCGACACCAAAGCCTTCATTAAGTAGGTAATGCGCTAAGGTATAACCGGCAGGACCCATGCCAGCCACCAGAACGTTTAGACCGTTATAAGGTAGTGCATGGGGGCGTTTTACATTTAAAGGATTCCAGCGCGTTAAGAAACTGTATATTTCAAAACCGTAAGGCATAAATAGTACATCGGTCAGTACGTTAGTTTCGGCTTGAGGAATATCAACAGGTTCGGTTTTTTGGTAGATACAGCCTTTCATGCAATCGTTACAAATACGATGACCGGTCCCTGGGCACATAGGGTTGTCGATGATGATAAGTGCCAGTGCGCCGATGTTGTCACCTTGACGCTTAACCAGTAGCATCTCTGATATTTTTTCTTCCAGTGGGCAGCCGGTTAATGGAATGTCAAGAGGATTGCTACGGAATCCCGTTTCTTTCTTTAGGCGCATTCCTTTTGAGCATGAATCAGTATCATGATCGTGGCAGTATTTGCATTGGTTTATTTCATACAGGATATGGCGTTGGTCATAACGCTTGTCTGTTAGGGCAAAACCATCGCGTCGTCTACGGTTCTCTACTGGACCGGTTAAAACTTCATAGCCGGCAGCAGAATGACTTTCGGTAGGAACTAGATTATTAAAGTCTGTTCGTGATGGGCTTTTAAAGGCAAGCCATTGCGTTATTGTTTGTTGTAGTTCCGGGTCTTTAGGGGCGATGAAAATCCAGCGCTGAAAAATGTCTAATAGTGATTGAACAAAGGCCTGAGATTCTTGCTTGGCGAGAGCGTCTGTAAACAATGTTTTGGCACTAGCGTCTTGCGATAATGTTTGGCGCCACTGCGCTAGGATTCCGTCAATAGTGGGTTGTTCAGGTGATCGTTCGCCAGCGGCTAAGCGTTCAAAATGTTTTTCGAGCCGGTTCAGTGTTGTGGCAGACCAGGCAAGTTTATATTCAGCGTCTGCTTGAGTGGCGTTGACGGGAAAGAGTAAATCAGTAAACAGGCTGACTTGCTGCTTGATGGTCGCAATATTCCAGTCATCGGTTTTTTCACGGCGGAATTTCTTATTTGCCGCCTTAATGATCTGGTTCTTGAGTGCAAAAACAGTGTTTATTTCATCCTGAATAGCTTTTATTTGCGCTTCTCTTTCTTGTTCTACGTTAAAAAGTTGCGCAATAAATTTACCAACAATCGGCGCTGTTTGTACTAAAACTTCGGAGATAGCTTCCGGTGACATACCATCGCCCTGAGATTGGCGATAGGCAGTATATTGGGCAGATAATTTATTGTCATGTTTTTCAAGATGGTGGTCAAAATGACCGAGTAAATCGTTTAAACGATTTGCATCGTAGAGATCAGCATAAGAAAAGCCATTTATTCCGAGTTTTAAAGCGTTCATGGTACCTTTTTGTCAAAAAATTTATATACCTATAATGATAGCAAAAACAGAACAACCGGTTAAGGTAGAAGCGCAATTAAAACCATATTTTGTATTGTGCTGGCATAGGTGTTTTAAATATTATTTTATAAGAGGGGTCTTGTGGGGTCGTAATCATTTGCCAACAAATGAAGAACTAATAGGGGTAAAGTGTATCGACTTATAAAAAAAGGTGAAACGGTTGAATAGAGTGGAGGGTGTCATGGTGCGTTTTGCCTCGGGTTTGCTATGTTTCTGTTGGCGATTGATATTGGTCGTAAGGTAGCACATGGGATGATGTTGTGAAAGTAATGATGACAGTGTTGTATTAATAAATATTATGTGGATATTTATACGCGTTCAGTGGTTTACGCTCTAGGCCAATTGAGCGGCGTTACATAAATGATAAGAAAGGCTTTAGCGGTTCTTGTTATGGTGCTTGTTTGGATACATTCGGCTATGGCGGCTACGGTGAAATATGATCTAACGATTACTAATAAAGTAGTCCGTTTAGCCGGTGAAGACGTTGTTGCAATGGCTGTAAATAACAGCATTCACGCGGCTACGTTATTTTTTAAAAAAGGTGATTGGGCAAAAATCACTGTGACTAATAAATTAGCGGTGGATACCTCGGTACATTGGCACGGTATTTTATTGCCTAATCGTCAAGACGGTGTGCCTTATGTGAACCAGTTGCCGATTAAACCCAATGAGTCGCATTTGTTTGAGTTTTAAATTAACCAAACAGGAACCTATTGGTATCATTCACACACTGGCTTACAAGAACAATGCGGTGTTTATCGAGGCATTGTTATCGAACAGGCGAACAATGTAAAAGCAGACAAGGCCGAGGCGATCGTCCAAATCCGATCGGACTAATGTAAATCATCAAGAAGTGTTGCATACCCTCAAGAGTGGGAACGATTTCTACAGTACGCAGAAAGGGACGAATCAAAATTTATTAGGGGCTATTAAAAATAAGGGGCTGGGTTTCTTTTTACAACAAAGTTTACAGCGGATGCCGGGAATGGATATTTCTGATGTGGCATACGATGTTTTTTTAGCTAATGGAAGAAATGAAATAGTGGTTCCGGCGAAGCCGGGAGATAAAGTGTAAATTACAGTTTATTAATGCAGCGGCAGCGAGTTATTTTAGTTTACGCTATGCGGGTGGACCGATGCAGATTGTCGCGGCGGATGGAATGTTAGTGAAGCCGATTTCAGTTAATTATTTTTTAATGGCAGTTGCAGAGACCTATGATGTGATTGTGACAGTGCCTAGTACTGGGTTGTTTGAATTAAGAGCATCGACTCAAGATGGAACAGGGTTTTCGTCGATTTGGCTAGGAAGCGGTAACCAGAGAATTCCGGCGCCGGCTATGGCAGCCCCTTATTTTTATAAAATGACGATGACGGAAAAAAATGGCTCGTCATCGTGGTCATATGTCAATGGGACACGGGTCTTCGAGTCAGGCATCACAAACGCCCTATCATAAACCACAAGCCATTGATTCAACGCAATTACCTGCACAGCACCGTGTTCGAGAAATTGAGCTTAATTTAACAGGTGATATAGAGCGTTATATTTGGTCGATTAACAATCAAATACTATCAGCAGACAATGCGATAAAGATAAAGCGTGGCGAAATAATTCGTTTTATTTTGAAAAATAAAACGATGATGCACCACCCGATGCATTTACACGGTCATTTTTTTTACATGCTTAATGGTCAAGGCCCATACTCACCACTTAAACATACGGTTGACGTGCCGCCTATGGGCCAGCGAGTTATTGAGTTCTATGCGAACGAACAATATGATTGGTTTTTTTATTGTCATATTCTCTATCATGCTAAATCAGGGATGGCTCGGATTATTAGTTATGAAGATGAGATTAGGACGGATCTTTTAGAAAATAGACATAAGTTATATTTGGAAAAGAACTTTTTTAATGCGAGTAGTTCTTTTTTTTCGCAGATGAATGACGGTCTTTTAGTGTTAAGAGACAGTAAAAATTTCTTGCGGGCACAATGGCAAGTGGGTTGGCAAAAGGTAGATGGTCCTGAGTATGATATAGAAGTTACTTACGAACGCTATGTGAATCGTTTTTTCAGTGGTTTTGCTGGAATGAATTGGCTTGATAAAAAGAATAATGGCATTTTTGGAGTGCGTTATCTTTTACCGTTTAATTTTAATAGTGAGTGGCGCGTAGATATTTCTGGGGAGTTACGTTTAAAATTAGTTAAGAGTATTCAATTAACAAATCGGTTAAATACTTTTGGTGAGTTTGAGTATGACACCGGCTCAAAAGAGGAATGGTTAGTCGGGTTAGATTTTTCCGTAGCTAGATATTTTAATGTGTTAACCCAGTATCACTCTGATTTTGGGTTAGGTGCCGGCGTTAAGGTTAATTTTTAGCAGCTGTTTAGTTTGTTATTACTGACCATTTTTTATTTTATAGGTGGTTAAATTGATCGCTTCTTTTTTTTGTAATGGGGTCATTCTTTGACTAATTAAGTCTTTACTTGTTTTTGCTTCTTCATTACCACTGAGGGCAGCAAGATTGTAAAACATATATGCGATTACATAATTTTGTGGAACACCTTGGCCTTTGTCATACATCGTCCCTAAATTATATTGTGCGGAAGTGTTTCCTTGATCGGCTGATTTTTCATACCATTTTGCGGCTTCTTCAAAATTTAACTGAACACCTTGACCATGTTCATACATCCACCCTAAATTATTTTGAGCTTGGGTAACGCCTTGTTCCGCCGCCTTTTTCCACAAATCAATGGCGTAATTATAATTTCGTGTAACGCCTCCCCTATTTTTATACAGTATGCCTAATAAAAGTTGGGCATTAGGAAGTCCTTGTTTTGCAGCTTTCTTATACCATTCCACGTGTTCTTTATAATTTTGAGGAATTCTGTTGGTATTAAAAATCAGTTCTAATAACATTTGAGCGTCAGGGTCTCCTTGCTCTGCTTTTAACTTGCAATTATCGAAATCAGGTTTAGCATCCCAGCAACTGCCACCGTATGCCGAAGCTGAAAATGATGTAACTAAAAGAACAAAACAAATATGTTGTAGTTTTTTTTTCATTGTTACTGAGATATTTGTAATTATAAATTTCATATTTGAATTTCTTGATACAAGCGGTTCGTTCGCCAATAATATTGAACCTGAACGCTTTTTGCTTATGAAACTAATTTAGGTGTCTTTTTAGCTATCTGTAATGACGTTTGAATGGTTGAGGTTATTATGAATTAATTATTTAATCTGAGAAAATGGCGCGCCCGAGAGGATTCGAACCTCTGACCTCGGCCTCCGGAGGGCCGCGCTCTATCCAGCTGAGCTACGGGCGCAATATTAATTGAGGGGCTATTTTATCACAGTGGTGGTTATTTGCTTACATTCTATCTAAGAGAGCATGTTTTTGAGCTGAGCAAGATTAGCTTTGCCACGTTCTTTTTGTACGGCGGGTTTTTGAGGTGCATTAGCCCATTCGAGGTCCTCTTCGGGAAGTTCGCTTAGAAAGCGACTCGGTTCACAACTGATTATTTCACCGTACTGTGATCGGTGGGAACAGTAACTTAAAGAGAGTGTTTTTTGGGCGCGGGTAATACCGACATAAGCCAATCGGCGC
>DTSI01000018.1:12204-17940 GCA_012965425.1 Methylococcaceae bacterium | reverse complement strand
TAGGTGGCATATTCCCAGTGCTCATAAAAAGGAATGGCTAAAACAAATGCCATAATTAATGAAATGGGGGTAAACAAGGCTAATGAGCCTGTCCTGAACCATCTCACGATCTGATACAGCCTTTTCCGCTGGCTACTATCCAATACGCCCTCTTCCTCAGCATCAATCCCTAGATACCGAGAAGCAGCCCAGAAATTTACAAAAAACACACCAAAGAAAAAAACAGTCACACCAATAGAGAAAAAATAACGGTAAAAAGTCCGAAGCCAAAAATAATTTTCCAATTTAAGTGATTTAAACCACCAAAAATCAACGAATAAATCCAAAAACAAAAAATAAAAAGCAACGTAACCCAGTAACAACACAATAGTTATCACCATTAACAGAAAAATTATTCTTTTTACCTTAACCATCCATATCCCAACTTAAAAACCACCCAAGCATACAAGAATCACTAGAAATCACTTTTTTACCCAGTTAATCTACCACTAATTGTAACCGCTATATCAAAATGTTCTGAAAACGTTATCCTCATCCAGAAACAGAATTCCTTTAATCAAAAATATTACTCTTTTTATGTGTAATCCTCCTAAACACCATTGGCGTTATAAGTAGAAAATACTCATATCTTAAAAAGAAGAAGTCACGTTATACAGGCCGTCAAATCCTGTCGATCTTGAAACAAAAGGAAGCGGGTCTGCCAGTTCCAGAGCTCTGCCGCGAACACGGCATGCGTACGGCAAGTTTTTATAAATGGCATGCGTCTCCCATGCAATGCATGAAAGCACTAGGAGATGAAAATAGTCGTGTTTAGAACGAGGTATACTGTAACTATCTGCCGCTATCAAGGAAACCACAAAAAATTTTATTCAGCTGAACGCCCGTACAGTTAATGCGCACACAAATAATCAAAAGCCCTAACTCACCCGATAAAAAACATTGCCAGCGCCCTTACCCCGTAGATAATGAATCCTGAAATAATCAGGTCAAAGGGCTGATGATCCGTTGACCTTTATGCCATGGTCATTGTTTATCGTTGTTGCCATACACCGTTTGCAGTTTGATACCACCAGCCGGTATTAGCATTACTTAACCAATGGCGAGCAAAAGTCGTTTTAATTTGAACGTACCATTCTGGGTGACCATTAGCATTGGCAATAGCTTGATACAAGGCCTGACGATCATTGTTTTCTGACGCTACTAATTTCTTCAATTGATTACGGTTTTTTAAGGGAACCTCGGATAAATTTCTAACGACCAGAAAACCGTCTGCCTTAATGGCAATAAGTCCTGAGGCATAATTTTCCTGTAAAACTGAAAAACGCTGTTTCATCGTATGTCGGAGTTGATTTATTTGAACCGTTTTAATAGACAGATCGGCCTCTCCTGCCGCATGCGCTGAAGAAATCATCACAGCTAATACCCGATCAACTGCATAATAAAACGCAAGTCGACCGTGATTAGCTCTAGCTTCTGGCTCACTTTTCTCTTTAGTCGATACGCCCTGAATTTCTTTGATCACCTCATCAGCAACTTTATCCGCGGCTGCGGCTGGAAAATAAATATTAATCGTTACGCAAGCGGTTAGCAATAACGCGCTTAAAGTTGAGATCTTTTTCATAGGAAACTCCCCGTCAGTCTAAAATTCGGCCTGTGTAATTCTTTTCAGCCGTTTTAATAACACATTAAAATCCAATTGAGTATTGTAGGCAATAACATCAACGCGAGGTAGCCCCCGACCCTTTACTAAATAAAAACCCTCATTCACTGCATTGACCCCCATTAATTGGCAAACGCCTTGATGTAAATAACACCCCATCCCTAACTTATCATAGCTAAAAAAATCGAAATAACGCAAAAAAGTCGTCGATAGTAACCCAACACCCGGTCCACTCCCAATACTCGCGATATTATCCAAAGCCCGTTGGCTGATTTCATGTTTGCTACTATCATTTTCTGGTGTGCCTAACCAGGCAAAGAAAGTAACCGGTTGCCAAGCCAACAAATGTAGATCATTGATAAAACCAGATAAACGCCCGGTTATTTTACCCGCCTTAAAAGTCTGAGTGAGCTGTTTTAAATCTAAGTTATCAATAGCTACATCAGCAAATATCTCCGGTTGTGCGCTCAATACATTGACTAAAACTAATTTCTGAACCCTAACATAGCCTCCAAACACCTCGGCCCACAATTCCCCTGAGGTTTTTATCTGTCCTTGGTGATATGTTATTTCGGGAATCCCGCCTGAAATCGTTCCATGCAAATCAGGCCATTTTAATATTGTGGCCAATTGCCCCAAGGATATTCTCTCAATTATCCCTTGGAAATGAGTCACCGGATTTTGTCCTACCACCGACAACCAATCAAACTTACTCACATGAATATTGCCACCTAAAATAGGTAAATCAATGGGATGGTTCAGCTTTATTTTATATTTATCAGTTGTCAGTGCTAATTCTGCCGGACCAATGGGCAATGAGTAAATAAACAAACGCTCCCAGGCCAAAGTGCTTTGACTTTGTGCGGCTAACTGACTACTCCAGTTTATCGTCCCACGACCGTTCTGAAGATGAATACGCTCTTTAGGATCGATCAAATTCAGATCGGTAAATTTTAAACTAATCTTATTAATCGATTGCTTAGAAAAATCCACCTGGGCATCAAGTCCCCCTGTAACGGTCATACCATCGAACAGGCTTTCTGCTAAAAATGGTTGTAGGTACGTGCGCTCAAAAAGTTGTAAACTTTCACTGCTAAAAGTCAATGCAGCGTGTTCAATTTTAATGCTATTATCAATTTTCGAACGGCCATGACCGGCCAAGCGTCCTATTCCTGGGTCATCAAAAATAAACTCATTTATCTTTAACCCTTTATTATCTGCATTCCATACACCGTTCGCCGTAAACACTAAGGCTTGCTCAGGGCTGGCATGATAGACCGGCTCTATATAAATTTCACCGTGAGAAATTTTTGTCTGAACCTGCCAACGCCACTGCTGCTGCGTAATAGTTACATCCAGCACGGCCGCTAAGTTCAGCCCCTCACTCGCATATTGCCCATCATCCGTTTGGATTGAAACACTTTTTAAAACCAGGTTACCGTGTAAATCAGTTAAGCCATTTTTAGAAAACATCATTTTGGTCGCTACACTAATAGTGCCCTGTGCCCAATCAATACGGTAAGACTGCAATAATGGCTTAATTACACCGTTGGTAACGCCTTGTAAATTAATGTCCAACTGACTAGCACCGTCACGCCCAGGCGTTTGTATAAAAAGAGCATGCTCAATGCCTGTCAAATTAGTTAACTTAAGCTCGTTTTTGGTTTCACTCACTCGTAAGAAAAAATCAAATACGGTTTCATAGGTGCCTGCGACCGATAACTGTCCTCGTCCTTGCTGACAAGTCAATGCATCCACACTAAACACTATACGACTACAATAAATATCATTTATGGCAACCTCATCAGAAAGTTCTGAGGCAGTAAGCCGGCTCACTGACCCATTAATTTCAGTTTGGTGGTCGCTTGATTCAAGCAAAAACAATTGAATTTCTTTAAACTCAAAACCGGCAATTGACAGGTAATTAATGGTTAGAAAAGGCGCATTTTTTAAGGATGTAGGGGGTAAAAAAAAGAGCAGCAGCAAGAGACTGGCAACTTTTAGTTTATTCATCTGAGTAACAAATTTTTAGTCAACTGCATTTCATTTTGCTAGCTAATGAACTGTCTAATTAACGCTCTTTAGCATTATAGAAATAATGTCAGCCGACTGACATTCTGAGACTTTCAAGACCATAATAATGTTGCCCAACTTTAACGGCATCAGGCTCAAGAGCAAAAGAACTGAACCCCGTTGCACGGTAAAACTGACGTGCAGCGAGTGCCGGGGTGACTACTGTCACATCCAAAAAAATCACCTCTGGTTTTTCCGTGACGCGGTTAATACATATCGTCAGAAGTTCTCGCGCAATGCCTTGCCGCCTAAATTCTGGCAAAACATACAACCCATGCAAAGTCGCCTTATGAGCAAGTCTATGTTGCGTTGCAAAAGCAAGCGATAAGCAAGCAATCAATTCTTTTTTTGTGCTCAAAACACCGACATAAATCAACGACTCATTTTGACCGTGATCTAACATTTCAGTCATCTCTCGTTCAGTTAATGCACGCACTTCAGTATGAGAAGTTATCCACGAAAAGGGGGACTCTTGTGTCGCCATCAGCATTAACTTTTTATAAGCCTGACAATGACTGGCATTTAATTGGGTAAAAATCATATAAAAATTAAAGTCATAAAGTAGAAAACTATAAACAGATAACAGTAATAGCCACCGTCATCATCTTAATGAGTTTAATAATATCATCACGAAGAAGACGGCTATTTTATTGCCAACAGAGAGATCATATTCTAACACGCCGCTGTGCAAGCACTCGATTAATCCTTTTAGACCGGAAAGACGGTGATACTCTTTTTATAATTACTTAACATGATAAAGTAACGACAGTTTTCAATATCTCAACCTACAATTACAAATTTACGCACTATGACTTTCTCAGCATCCCTGCCTGACAATCACGCGTTACGTGAACAGTTACATCATGAAGCCCATGCTCGACAAACCATCAAGATAAAAAGCCCATCACAGGCAACCCATATTGCCTTAATTCACGATGGCGATCAGAAAGTTATAGAACTTAAACACCTAGAGTCTCTCTGCAAGACTTTTAACCGACCACTACCCGCGTCAGATACGCTACACTTTAGTGATGATTTCGGGAATTTCCAATTTCAATGGCAACACCATGGCGAATACAGTACCTATACTTTTTACCAACATAATTTAGAACACCAACCCTTTAGCCAATCGGTACTCAATGAAATACCTGAGGAATGGCTTAAAGCATTACCCGGCAATATTATGGTCGCCATTCACGTGGCTATCATTAAATATGAAGCGCAACCTGACTTTCAAGACATTGCCGCACTTTTTTCAGGCGGTGCTTTAGTCGGTGCAGAAGTTGCCAGTGGTGCAGCGCTAGCTTTTACCGATTTCAAAATACAGGCGGATGGGTTCAGCCGTTTTGTTATTTATGATCGCCAACTTAATTCACGCCAAGCCGGCCGATATCTACAACGGTTATGTGATATTGAAGTTTTTCGTATTATGTCATTGCAGGCCTATCCCGTCGCACAAACGTTAATGCCTAAGCTCACTCGTGCCGATCAAGATCTATTGCGCATAACGACATCCATGCATCAATTAGATATTGATGACAGTCAATTACTCGATGACTTAACAGCCTTAGCCGCTGAAATAGAAAATTGCTTTTCTAGCACCCACACCAGATTCGTTAAAACAGCAGCCTATTATCAACTCGTTGGACAACGCATTAGCGAACTTAAAGAAGTCAGAATTCCCGGTGTCCAAACGATCAATGAATTTCTAAACAGACGCTTAGAACCTACGATTAACACCTGTGTAGTGACTGAAAAACGTTTGACTATGCTCTCAGAGAGAATCAGCAAGGCCAGTCAATTACTTCGTACCCGTGTTGATATCACTTTAGAGCGACAAAACCAGTCTTTACTCACATCTATGGATAAACGTGCTAATTTACAACTACACATGCAATCAACCGTTGAAGGACTTTCTGTTGCGGCCATCAGTTACTATACCGTCGGTTTATTTAACTATATTGCAAAAGCAATTAAAGCCTCTGGAATAGCGATCAACCCGG
>DTSI01000018.1:0-12194 GCA_012965425.1 Methylococcaceae bacterium | reverse complement strand
CTATTATCATCTTCTTTGTTTATCGAGGTGTCGGTAATATTCGAAAGATGGTCAGTAAAATTCATGACTAAACGATTATTTAATCAACCAGAAAGACTAAAGCGCGCGCCTGACCGTACCTTGCCGTGATCAATCGATAATACTCACCACATCGTCACAGGTGATAGTACCTGCGCTTAACACTTCTGCATACACACCTACATGCGCGCCATTGTGCTGTGCAGCTGTCCGTAAAATATTAGTATCTTTGGGCAGGTCCCCTTGTGACACTGTCGTCATGACACAGCGTGGGCACAAATCCGTTATTTTTAATTGAACCTCACTACCTATCTTAAGTATCTTACCCACCCAATCATTCTCAACAAAGCCGGGTTGATCGGTATTGACAATAATATTAGGTCTGAAACGACGCGGCTCAAATCGCCCTTCCGGATATAACTTGCGTAACGCAGCGAGTGTTGACGTTGTTAACAAATGGATTTTCGCAAGATCAAAAAAAGTGCCTGTCGGCATATCTTCGTCAGTCACAATATCTCTATTATCAAGCTCCGCAATATCAGGCCAATACTCTTCGAGTTGCGGTTCACTCAGTGCTTGAGAAATAAATTCAACATCCCGTCCCAAGGCTTCACTCAAAATTAAATTAACACGCCTATCATCACTCTTGACGGTCGACCCATCAGGTAAAGTAATACGCACACAATTCGAATATGGAAAGTCTTCATAACGAGAATGGTATGAAAAAATATTAGACCATCGCTTTGGATTCTTGGCGCTGACAATTTTCCCAGTTTCCACATCGATCAGGGCAGAAGAACGGTCACCCAAAAGACCTTTCTCATTCACTCCCGTGGCACGCAATTCCTCACCAATCATTGATTTAACCGGATAACGCCATAATGATGAGACCGTTATCATCCCGTCTAGAGCCGCCATAAAACCCCCTCTTTTTCAGTTAAACTCTAACTTCTTATAAATTGTTATAACTCTAAATAAACTGTCCTGCAGTATACGCTGAAGCCCATGCCCATTGGAAATTATATCCACCTAACCAGCCCGTTACATCCACCACTTCACCGATAAAATACAAACCCGGCTGTTTTTTAGCTTCCATGGTTTTAGAATTAAGGTCATGAGTATCAACCCCAGCTAAAGTCACTTCCGCGGTACGGTAGCCTTCAGTACCGGCAGGTTTTAATTCCCAAGACTGTAATTGCATTGCAATGAATTGTAATTTTTTATCGGGAATCTCAGCCAAAGGTGTTTGTGCATACTCAGCCCAAAAGAGTACTTGCAATTCACCCACCAATGACTTGGCTAAATGAGCAGATAAAACAGTTTTCAAGTGTGCTTTCGCTTGTTTTGATTTTTGCATGAACAAATACTCCGCTAACGCAAAGTCTGGCAACAAATTAACCGTTATCACCCTACCAAACTGCCAATAATTGGATATTTGTAATGCAGCCGGTCCACTCAAGCCACGATGAGTAAATAAAATATTCTCTCGAAATGAAACCTTTCCACAACTTAGTTCAACGTCAACGGCCAATCCTGATAATCGATCAGAAATTCCCTTAAAATGGTCACTAAAAGTAAAAGGAACCAGCCCTGCACTGCGGGGTAGGACGTTGACACCAAACTGTTTTGCAAGCTGATAACCAAAGCCACTCGCGCCCATCTTAGGAATCGATAATGCACCTGTTGCAATAACCAAGGAATAACATCGATAGCTTACAGTTTCCGTATCAACCTGATAACGTGCAGTCCCCTCGGTATTCGTTTGAACCGCCTTAATAGTCACATGCGTTTTTAAGTTAACGGACAATTGTGCACAATCTTCTAATAACATATTAAGAATATCTTTAGCAGAATCTAAGCAAAACAATTGACCATGTTTACGTTGTTCGTATTTGATTCCATGGCGCTGAACGATATCGATAAAATCCCATTGGCTATAACGCTTAAGGGCAGATTTACAAAAGTGTGGATTAGCAGAGATATAATTATTCGCATCCACCTCAACATTTGTAAAATTACACCGCCCCCCCCCCTGACATAAGAATTTTTTTGCCGGGCTTATTGCTACTTTCTAACACCAAAACAGAACGCCCTCGCTGAGCAGCCGTCAAAGCGCACATTAAACCCGAGGCACCGGCTCCCAAAACAATAACATCATAATATTTCATTATTCAATAAAACTCAGAGACGGGCTCACCCATTTAATCGCTGATGACTCATCAAAGTTTTCCTTCCAGGATAGAATATAATCTTTTTGTTGTTTCGTTTCAGGCGACTCAGACTCAGCTGATTTGGGGTTTTGCAACCATAATTTATTCAATTGTAGCAATGCATTTGCACCCTTAAAACCTTGCCGCGTCAACCAACAACCGATAATAGTTCCCGTTCTACCCACCCCTCCTCTACAATGAATATAAACGACCCCTTCTTTTGTTGCCTGTTGGTCAATCAAATCCAATATAGCTGTAGTTATATCAGGTGAACGTGGTGTGGCAATATTTGTTATCGAGAAACGGTGATATGCCTGACCGTCCAAAAGTGATGCGTATGACGCTAAACCCTCCGGCTCACCGGTTAAATCAATAAACGTTGTAACCGCCGCTTCTTTTAACGCATCCAGATTTTCACTGGATGCCAACTTGCCTACCCCCACCGGATGCTCACCTGCCAAAACTTTTCCAGGCACCACCCAATAACAGCACTTTATAGGTTTTTTCATGATTTTTTCACTCTATATTCACTGATTAACAAACATAGCAAATTCATTGTAAGTTGTAATAATTCAACGTTGCGACACCTTGTCACGTGACAATTTGCCACATCGTTTTATCAAAAATAGTCAGCTAAAATTGTTCCCATTAACGGCCATCCTTTACTGGCTTAGCTCTGCTACTTAACTCAAAAAAACAAGGATATATATGCGATTTATCGGGACTTCTTTAATGGTTTTTTTTGCCCAGTTATCAATTTTATTCCCCACTTTATTTTTCCGCGTTCTAAAAGTTATTTTTTGATTACTAAGCACCTCACCCCTAAAGTCACCGCCACGCAATCACTCATAACGAATCTCCATTCGACACCTTTAAGCCCAACAAGATAATACCTCTAAGATAAAACACCTATCAGAAACCGTATTTTTCTAAATAGACCGCTACAGATCATAATATAAGAACGTGCGCATTCCATTATGATATTCCAGCCTCTCGCCATTCACTACATTGATAAAACCTAAGAATAACCAGCAACCGTAGCGCTAAAAAGCCAAATTACGACAACACAAAACCACCCTGTACCATGCTGGCAGGTACCCAAGGGAGAAACCAAAGTAACCAGCAAAT
The DNA here is from genome assembly GCA_012965425.1 of Methylococcaceae bacterium. GTDB lineage: Bacteria > Pseudomonadota > Gammaproteobacteria > Methylococcales > Methylomonadaceae > OPU3-GD-OMZ. The sequence goes on along the minus strand of DTSI01000018.1, from coordinate 8,838 downwards.
AAACAAAGATTTCTTCATTACCTAAAAAATGCTGCTACTCACAATTAACATGCTCATGTTATTCAATAGTGGATCATTACAATGCTTGCTGTAACACCCCATCACTATACAACTCTTTCTTATACATCAAACCCTGCGTATTCCAGACCGTATAAGAGCCATGTAACTTGCCCGCCCTCATTTGTTGTTCTCTCAATCTATCGCCGCTCTCATACCAGTAAGACCACAGAGCATCTTGTTTACCTGCCTTAAAATCACCTTCAGATTTCTTCTGTCCATTTTCATGCCAACAAGTCCAGCAACCCACCTTTTCACCATTTTTATAGTGTCCTTGTTTTTCTAATTGCTCACTGGCTTCCCACCATTCAGTCCAAAGTCCATCTAATTGGCCCGCCCGGTAATGGCCCTCTTTTATTTTGAGAGCAGTCTGGCTCCACTCCTCCCACAGCCCCTCTTCACGGCCATTTTGATAATACCCTTGCGCAAACCGCTGACCATTTGCATACCATAAAACAGTCAAACCGTGACGCCTACCATACCGATAATGACTGACCACCTTCCTTTGGCCATTTGCAAATCTTTCTTCGATATAAGCACCATTTTTAAACCAATTCCTAAACACACCTTGGGGTATTTTAGCTGTCAAACGTCTAATAAAAAAAGCACACTGCCCAGACCAATGAGTCTCCTTTATAAAATTCATCATAGGTTTTCCATCAACAATAACTGACACAAGAATTTTAACATTAAAAATAAGACTTATAAAAAACATAGTCAATAACGTTACACACCCCAGAAACGGGATACCACTCACAGTTAAATACACCTAATTATTAGGTTAATTAACACCGAGTCTTTTTGTTCGTTAAAATAGACCTTCAGCCAAGCAACCATAAAATACTTTCTTAGGCAAATAAACCAAACCAACTATGAAAGAAGTCCCTGCAACCATAATCGAATATACCTATACGATAACCACTAATGATACCGCCAAAAAACCCAGTTCTATTTTAGCCCGCGAAACGGGCCTGTCCCAACAAAGCCTTAAGACCGCCATGCAAAAAGGTGCTGTTTGGATACACCAAAGCCAACGTTGCCAACGGTTACGACGAAACAACAAACCACTTCATACCGGAGACCAATTACAACTTTTCTACAATACGACTATTTTAAACCAAGAACCTCCCGCACCCTCCTTAATCAGCGATGAAAAAGAATACTCCATTTGGTACAAGCCTTACGGCTTATTTTGCCAAGGCAGTAAATGGGGAGACGCCTGCACCATTAATCGTTGGGTAGAAACACATTTACGCCCTCAACGACCTTGTTTTTTAGTCCATAGACTTGACCAAGCCACAACTGGCATTATCCTACTCGCACACAGTAAAAAGACTGCTCAGATTTTCAGCCATTTTTTTTCAACCCGAACAATACAAAAACATTATCAAGCCATCGTAAAAGGTAACTTCTCAGCCTATCCTTCCCCCTTTGAAATTAACACTAACATTGAAGGCAAAAAAGCTTCTACAACGCTCAGTTACGCAGCAACTACAACGAAAAACTCTTTAGTTAACATTCAACTCCACACCGGAAGAAAACACCAGATTCGGATACATTTATCACAATTTGGCTTCCCCATTATTGGAGACAGACTGTACGGTCAAGCGATGGCTGGTGACAAAAACTTACAATTACAAGCCGTCAAACTGGCCTTTAAATGCCCCTTAACAAAAGAGCATAAAACCTTTCAGGTCCCTGAAACGTTGCAGTTAGTTTTAGAAGAATAACCGTAGATGATTGATAAAAGAAAGGTTGGTAGCCAGTTCTCTATGAGGGGTAGGTATGGACATTCATTCGAACAACTGGCCACCAAAAAACGAAACGCTAATTCCTGTCTAAGGGTAAAACTACAAAAATTAGAATCTGGGTTCATTTTACGAATTAATGATGCGTAAGTGAATGTGACAAATTGCCGCGCGACAATTTGTCACAAAATATACTTAATCCTCCGTCTAACGCGGCCTCATTTTTTTGTTCTCTTAATCATTCAAAACTCCTTCTCAAAATGAATATAATAGAACTGCCAGCATTCTTGTTTCTTAAGCCGCATATCAATATACTCTAAAAGAACATCTTAATAACGATTCCGCTCGACACTCACAACAAATGCAAAGAGAACCCGAGCATAACCCATGACCAAACTTTATGATCGGAATAATTAATAATTGCCATACATCAAAAGCATCGAACTGACAGCAAATCAACTCGTTCGCTGCCTGACGAGCAAACGCGAGGACTGATCGTCCCCGGTAGGCGTAGGTGATTCTGGATACCCATCGTGCGGGGTGCCGTAAGCATTAATTGCCACGTCATTTTTGCTACTTGTTTGGGTTCGGATGCCAAAAACAAGCTTTCGCAAAAACAGTGGCGCGCTTGAATTAGTCTTTCTTTAAAATAACAGTACCGACTTTTATTTGTCGTAGAGAGAGTAGAGCCAATTACGCCCACTCATTGATGACAACCCAGAAGCAACCACCTGACACTGAATGACACTGCCTTGTTTACGGGCGCCCCTCTGTTTACTGTATACAAACAAATCTGGTTTAAGGTTCACCCATTTAATCATGCTGTCAGATTTATCCCACCTTTTCCCTGTTATTATTTTATTACTGAACCTTCTTTAGCTAAATAGTAACATTGACACTCGCCACCCCTTTGGGGTCATAGCGGGGTAAACATTCAACAATACGCCTCGCTTCTACCCCTTTCTTTTTAATTAGAAATTTCTTAATATGCACACTTCTTTCTTTGGCTATTTTATTTAATAGAAAAAGCTGTTTCTTAGTAACTGATAAGACTTTTTCATTATGTGCTTGTTGAAATTTACTTTTTAAAGACTTCCGGAAGAGTTTCTCTTTATCTTGCTGATTACTAATTCCACAAAGGGTAATATGGATACTCGGTCGCTGTGCCATTAATTTTGAAATGACAGCTAATTGTTCCACGTGATTACTGGTTAATTCAACACTGGCACTGTTAAAAAGAATCGGCTCTAATTTAAGACTATTCGCAAGATCGACCAATGATTCCGCCGCAAAAACCAATCCATAAGGCGTGTAATAATTAATAATAGCCTCAACAACTGCTTTAGAAACTGCGGCAACTATTGCTTGCTCAAAGTCAAAAGTAGGGCTATCAAATCGACCACTAACCGGAACATCTAAATGGATACTATTATCTCTATCGCGCAACAATGATAACGATGTATTTAAAGGAAAATTGAATCCGCTACTAAAGGCTTTCGCCTCCTCAGCACTCAAGGTGGTTAACACTAATTGGTTAACAGAAAAATGCACCACGCTGTTAACTAGTCCTTTTTCCACATTGAATTTAACATCGCTATCTAATTGCCCACTGTTAATAGTATGTTGCAGGTATTTCCGCGTCAGTGGCGTCATCATCTTCAAATCTACCCCCACTATTTTTCCCTTTCCGGTAATCGTAGGCTGATTTGCCAACAACGCACCTGATACTTCCAACTCTACATACCCGTGGCTGCCCATAGCGAAGACCAGTGACGCACTACTGTCTTGCTGGGTAGCGTGGTTACTGATTTTCTTAGCAACCCATTTAACATCTTTCAAAGCAACTGTAAAAGGACTCTGGTATCGCTCATCTAAGAAAATAATATCTTTATTACTGGTAGCTATGAATTCATTAACCAGAAACCGAAAACCTCCAGTCGTGACCTGTTGACTGCTCACTTTCATATCACCGTCATGTTCCTTTAACCACGCATCGATGTCCAGCCAGCCCTCTTTGGTTAGTCGAAGGTAAGTTGAAAGTGCTTTCAACTCAATAACACCTACCCGTAAATCATTTAACGCTATTAACTGAATCGTTCGAAAATCAAGGACCTCAAAAGAAAAAACAGGGGCTTTAGAAAGGAACTTATTGGGTTGTTGCTGCAAAATAGAAAGATTCTCAACACGGACTGCATTAATCGCGATAGTGGATAATGATTCGATAGCTATATGATTAACAGCAATGGTTTCAATTTTCAAGAATGGACGATTCCGTAAATTATTGTGTATCAGTAACCCACCCAATTCGAGCGACCCCTCCATAGCCCAAGGATCGCTAACTTTTTTATCAAAAGCGCTATAGTCAACAGTTCCATTCCACACCAGACGTTCCAATTGAAAGCAATAGTCTAATGACAACTGACCGCTCTGATTAACATGTTTTATACATACGTTGACATCCAAGGCTTTACTATTCCCGAATCTAATGCCCCATAACCGAGTCGGTGATTCTGCCATTTTTTGGGTAGCGACGTTATCAACTCTTGTTACGTTAAGCCCTGCAATATTTGTTAGCCTATTTTCAGACAATACTGCATCCAGTTGTAATGACTGAATCTCAAAGTCATCAATGATGATGCGGCGTTCAAGAATTGCTCGCCACTGCCATGAAAGACTCATTTGACCCAACACAAACCCTCTACCCTCCTGATCTTTTCCAGAAAGATTACTGATACTAACCGCCGCATCCAAAAGCGAAATTTCAATCTCTCCAATCTGGGTGGTCAAACCTTGCGCTTCAAACCAATCAGTAACAATGGACTTTATGACCAATGGCATAGCCATTTTTATCATCACCAACAAAATAATCAAGACTAAAGTGCTCGCTATGAACTTCATGGGTATCAGTTGATGACTTAAAAAAAACGGTTAGACTTTAGTAAAAACATAGAATTATTAATTATTTTCTTAAATGAGCGATGAGTAATATTGCCTTAAGCAAGATATTTCGTTTTCCTAAAGATGCTGAAACCCACACTACAACATATACTGTCTAATACCATTAAAAATCAGACCCACTTTTTATAACAAAGCGCATAGTCTTGGAATTAATTGTTATTTTTATAGTCAATATACCGAAGTGATTACATTCACTACAAAGTAATCTACTTTAAAGTTTACAGCGCTCTCTAATTAGTAAAGGAGATAATTATGGATCCATCAGTAGTAGGCTTAGTTGTTCTCGTTATTCTTGCCGGCATTGTTTATTTGCTAGTCAAAAATTCCTAAATAATTCTTATTGCTACAAAAAGGCCTTCGCTGCCAGCCATGAAAAGCGAATGCGAAGGCTGGTAGTCCTCGGTAGGCGTAGGTCATTCTGGATACCCGCCGTGCGTAGCGCCAGAGGGGATCTGGAATTACATCCGAAACGCCGTCAAGTCATTTGTGGTAGTGTTATGGAGTCTGCATCGAGTTTACAATGATGTGGCGCAGTGACACGAACGCGGGACGAACCGAGGCGCCGCAGGCATTAATTGCCACATCATTTTTACTGCTTGCTTGGGCTCGAATGCCCAAAACAAGCTTTCGCAAAAATAGTAGCGCGCTTGATGACGAGTGTCATAAGGCCTTTTCATGTCGCATAATTAAAGCAATTATTACCTCTAATATCAAGCCATTAATCGTCGCTGACTGTAGTCAATGAAGTAGCTAATTTGTTGGAGGCAATCGCAAAACCAATACCAACTAGGAATGAAACAGAAATAATAATCAGTGGATTATCCCAAGAATGGCCTGTTAAGAACTCTTTTTGTAGTTTATCCGGTGTTTGTAAAAGATATGCAAAGGTTGCTGAATAACCTAATACACTGGCAGGAATTGTTGCAAAGAATTTAATATTAGCCGCTAAACACATTGCGGCAACCGTGACAGTTACGATGATAGCCGCCATCAATGGAAAACCAAGCACCGCTGTCGGTGATATATCTGCAATAAGAACCCCTGCATACCATGCCATAAATATACCAAACACACCGCATATCGCCGTGTTATTTGCCGCATCAGAATCACCACCCAGAGCAAAATAAGTTGCCCATGAAATAGTTGCTGCCCAAATAAAGAATACCCCACTCAACGGCCCTACCGCCAAAAAAGTAGCTAAACCTGCTAAACCTGCGATACTTAAAGAAAGTGCTGTAAGAAATTTCATAATGCCCCTCGCATTTACATTGAAAGTAGTTGACTATAACATAGAGCCTAAACTAGATTCAGTTATTTAATGCATGAACATTTCGCCTAAAAATTGACTTTCGTTTACTTCAAAATACTACAACACCTCTTGTTTGTTATACAAATCATGCCTCAAAAAACAACACTAAAAAGCCAATATATAAAAATACTCCAATGGCTTGTGCTTATTTTCATCTGGGCTACTGCTTTCATTGTTCCTTATTTTACAATGGTCACCGTTATACTGACCCATTCCCCCATTTCAAATACCACACTGGCAATGATTATTTGCGCGCCGTGGTCTTGGTTTCTTCACCGGTCAGTAAACATAAATAAATTAACCGCATTCATCTTAGGTGAAGAGTTTAATGAAGCTACATTTAGAAAATACAGATAGCCTAAAAACACACCTTTATCAGTAAACCTCTCGCTAGACAAGCAGCGACAATCTGACTCAGTGGCAATTTACCACAGTGACTAAAAGCCAAGTGATGCTTATAATAATGAGCCATTAATAAAATATTATGAGAGTCTAAAATGGACATTCTTAAATGGGTAGCCTTAGCGGCTCTGTTGCCATTGTTTATCTTATTAGCAAGTATTATGTTTTGTGTGCACTTTTACGATTCAATCAACACCTCAGTACGACTTTCATAAACAGGCAACCATACTGCACACGATTTTTAAATAAAAGACAGCAGATAACACTCTTACGCTTTATCTTGCCTTTAACGAGCGGGTTGTAGGAAAAAATAACAGAGCGAGAAATAAGTTTAACTTAAAGTTGAGTAGATCACGTCAAACCGCATTGTTACATTTCAATGCAACCACTGATTCTTTACTGAAATATCAGGAGCCTTATCCCATGTATTCTTTATTTGCTGAAGAATGTTGGCAACATGCTGAATATTAGCCAATTGATTTTTACTATTAGGTTTGCTGGCTTCAAGCATATTTTGATTCATGCCACTGTATAACTTTGACAGACTGAGTGCAAATTCACCCCCTCGCTCAAAATCAATCAGTTCCCTGAGATCATAAATAATACACATAACTCTATTAATTTCCCTAACTTTATTCACTTGATTTTGACGCTCCACCAATACCGGTAAAATAAGCAATGATTCTAATGCTGCATCAAAGAGCATTTTTACTAACTCATTTGAGGGCAATTGTTGCGTCTGAAAGTCTTTCTCCCTTTGGGAATAAGGCTCAAGCATTTGCATTGGTCGAATCATAATTTTTCCCTAAAAAACTAAACTATAATAAAGATCGACAATTTTCTTAGGTTCTGAAATAAGAAATTATTTTTAATTAAAAATTAAATCAAAAAAACCCCTATTTTAAAAGTAGCATTTAAAACAACAAACTCTTAACTTTTTCAAAATACGCATATCTTAATCCTCTAGTGCTCTCGTAAAGCGTCATAAAACATAAAAAACATACCGCCTTTACATTTATCTTTAAGTAAAAAACAATACCCATGAATACACAAAACAAAATAACGTATACTATTTACCCTTAAAAATTCACTTACGCCATTAGCAATTTGCTTCAACGTTTTTCTAACACACGCAAATCGCAGCAATGGGATTCACTTTTATTACCTAGGAAAAAAATGCTCGCAACTGCAAATATCACCATGCAATTTGGTGCTAAACCACTGTTTGAAGACGTTTCTGTTAAATTTGGAAACGGCAACCGTTATGGCCTAATTGGAGCCAATGGTTGTGGAAAATCAACCTTTATGAAAATACTCGGAGGAGACTTGGAACCCTCATCCGGAAATGTATCAAAAGACCCCCACGAGCGTATTGGTAAATTAAGACAAGATCAGTTCGCTTATGAAACATCTGCGGTCATTGATACCGTTATTATGGGTCATGAAGAACTCTGGGCCATCAAATCAGAGCGTGATGCCATTTACGCAAAAACCCACATATCTGAAGAAGACGGCATGCGTGCTGGTGAACTTGAGTCTGAATTTGCAGAAATGGATGGTTATTCCGCAGAAGCACGTGCCAGTGAACTCTTAGCCGGTGTCGGCATTCCCGTTAAGCAACATTATGGACTCATGAGTGAAGTGGCGCCGGGTTGGAAATTACGCGTCTTGCTCGCCCAAGCATTATTTTCCGAACCCGACATCATGTTACTTGATGAGCCTACCAACAACTTAGATATTAATGCAATTCGTTGGCTAGAAGATATTCTCAATGAACGTAACTGTACCATGGTTATTGTCTCGCATGACCGGCACTTCCTAAACAGTGTTTGTACCCATATGGCTGATTTAGATTACGGTGAAGTTCGGATCTATCCCGGCTCTTATGATGATTATATGACTGCAGCCACACAGGTGACTGAACGTCTCCAATCTGAAAATGCTAAAAAGAAAGCGCAAATAACCGAACTTAAAGCCTTTGTGAGCCGATTCTCTGCCAATGCTTCCAAATCAAAACAAGCAACATCCCGGGCCAAGCAATTAGAGAAAATAAATCTTGCAGAAATCAAACCGTCGAGTCGTCAAAATCCTTTTATTCGTTTTGATCAAGATAAAAAACTTCACCGTTTAGCACTTGAGGCTGAGGGTTTAAGTAAAAGTTTTGATGAAGAACTCTTTAACAACCTTAATTTGATGGTCGAAGTAGGGGAGCGTATCGCGATCATTGGTCCTAATGGTATTGGAAAAACTACACTGTTAAAATGTTTGATGAATGAAATAAAGTCCACACAAGGTACAATCAAGTGGTCTGAAAACTCAAATATTTCTTATTACCCTCAAGACAGTGCTGGTTATTTCTCGCAT
>DTSI01000017.1:4134-18142 GCA_012965425.1 Methylococcaceae bacterium | reverse complement strand
AGGGTGGCCTTGTTGACAAATTTGGCCATTTTCAAAGACATAAACGTGATTCGCTTGTTTTACGGCGCTCAGACGATGGGCAATAATGATAGTTGTTCGGTTTTTTAAAAATCCTTTCAGAGCCTTGTGTAAATCATTTTCAACCTTGCTATCTAGCGCCGAGGTGGCTTCATCTAAAATAACAATGTTGGGCTTAGAAAGCACCATACGGGCAATAGCCAGGCGTTGTCGTTGTCCGCCTGATAATTTTAAACCTTGACGACCTACTGGGGTATCAAGTTTTTGGCTAAGGTCTTTAACAGTAGCTTTGAGTTGAGAAATTTCTAAAGCTTCCCATAATTCGGCATCATGAAAATCGCGCCCTAAGGTAAGGTTAGCTCTGATCGTATCATTAAAAAGAATTGGATTTTGTAAGACAGTGACTACGTTTTCTCGAATGGTATTCAGTCCGATCTGGTTCATGGCGACACCATCATAGTATATTTGCCCTTGAATGGTCGGGTATAGCCCAATGAGGATTTGAACTAAGGTTGATTTTCCACCGCCACTCGCACCAACCAGTGCAACTTTGTGTCCTGCCGGAATGTGCAGATTAACGCCTTTTAAGATAGGTTGAGATGCGCTGTAATGAAAGTGTAGGTTTTCAATAGTAAGGCTGGATGTGTGATTATTGGAGAAAGGGTTGCTACGTTCTACGATGATAGGTTCTTGTCTTAAGCTGCTTAGGTTATTGAGGCGTAATAAGGCGGCTTTGGCACTAAAATAGGCGTATTGAATGCCGAGTATTTCTTGAATAGGTCCCATCATGAGCCACAGGTAACCAAAGACGGCAAGCATTTGACCTATAGAAAGCCCTGAATATAAAACCATTAACATTGACAGGGCACGAAAAATATCAAAGCCAAATAAGAAAATTATAAAGCTGAGTCGGTTGGCAGCATCGTTTTTCCATGCAAAGGTGGTGGCAGTTATTTTAACGGTATCGGCCGTTTTTTTGAGTTCATTAAAGTAATGCTGATCACGGTTACTGGCGCGGATTTGGTGAATGGCTTCCAAGGTATCTGTTAAAGATTGCTGGAATAGGCTGATCGCCGTATTTTCATTCGTTTTTAAGGCTTTTATTCGTTTACCCGCTAAGCGCGTGAAATAAATGACGATGGGATTAAGCAGTAAAATAAATAAGCCGAGTTGCCAGTGAATCCATAACAGAATGATAGCGATGCCGGTAATGGATAATATTGAAATTAGCAATTTACTGACCGTGGAACCAATGAATGCATCGAGTGTTTCCAGATCAGTCACTAAATGGGAAATAACGCGTCCAGAACCCAGAGTCTCGTATTCTTTCATTGAGACATTTTGTAGCGCTTGGATAAGTCGGCAACGTAAATGAAAAATGATATCTTTTGAAATTAATACAAAACAACGACTTTGTAGAATGGCAAAACCGGTAGAAATCAGTCGAAGAATTAGACTGATCGCTAAGATAGAGACAATATAAAGCGTAGGACTATGCCATGGTTCCGGAAGTAGTTGATTAAGCGTTGTTAGGGTAATACCGGGTTTATTGAGTAAAATTTCATCTACCAACAGGGGCATAAGTAGAGGGATTGGAACGCTGGCAAGGGTGGCCAGTATGGCCATGAAATGAGCGCTGATTAATTTTGATTGATGCGTGAGTGCCAGTTGATAAATATCGGTCCAGGTAATATTTCTGGGCTGGAGGTTGAAAGGCTGGGTAGTCACGTTGAGCAGCTAGGCATATGGATATGGCAGGAAAAGAGATCGATTGAGATAACGGTTATTTTATCATGAGTCAGCGTTAATGGGGGGTTGTTGTGGCCCTTTTCGGTTGACCCTCAACGGGTCGCCGATACGTAATACACCGGTATTATCATGGATTGCATTTTGGCCAAAAAACACTTGATTGTGCCATTTTCGGAGTCGATTCAGTGTTGATAAGGGCTCTTTTCCCATTAAACCTGTTGTGGTGTCAATGGTTGTAATAGCACAGCGCGAACAAGGTTTAGGGAGTCTGAAAGAAATTTCACCTAACTGGATTTCACGCCAAAAATCTTCCGCATAGCCCGGACAATTGCTAATGACCAGGTTCGGCCTAAATCGTAACATAGGGAGTGAAAGGTTCATGGCTGAATTTAAGCTGGTTAAGGAACTGTCCGAGATTAATAAAAAAGGAAAGCCATCGGAAAAGGAAATTTGGTCAGAGGGTGTGCCAAAATTTTGATCGATAAGGCGGGTATGGTGTGGAGGTTGATAGACTAATTGGCAAGCACAATTCAAAACATCGCTCAGCCATTCATCAGCGGTCTTTGAGACCCGCCAGCTCATACATTGATCGTTCCAAATTGAAACAGAACATTCTTCTTTTTTTTCAGGTGCTAAGGCGAGTGTTAGGTTTTCAACGCCGTTAGCTGATAATATTAATTGATGCTCAGTAATAGCAGTTTTTATGAGCGACATTTGGGGGCGTTGACGTTGACTTAAAAAGTGCCCCTGTTGATCAACAAGCATCCATTGACGGTCATATTGTAAACCGCGTGGGGTTACCGGCCATTGATTAACCGATATACCTGCTAGGGATTTGATCGGATAGAGGGTTATTTGATTAAGGTAGGGGGCTTGCATAGCGTTACCGTATCCTATTAAAACAAATCAGTTGTTTAGCATAGACTAATTTTGCGATTAAGAATAAATATCGGTTTATAATTTCTTGTAATTTTAGTAAACGAATAAGGCATAATAGCCAACCTAAGTGGTAATGACCTGTGGGCGTTTACGGAAAATGTATCATGGTCTATGGGGGGTAAAGGTTTTGAATTTTAATAAATCACGTATTATGAATTTTTTTGCTAAACACCTGTTTTGCTTGTCGTTGATTATTATATTGATTCCGGTTAATGCTTTCAGCGCGCATACTGACCTGATTGAAATTGTCTATATTTCGCAAGAACAGTTCCGTAAGCCGGCCTTATCAAATCTTGATGCCATCGCTAAGGATGAAGGCTTACAGGGAGCCTTGTTAGCGATCCAAGATAACAATACAACTGGAAAATTTACCGGGCATAATTTTGTTCTCATTGAAAAGAAATGGCCTGAAAGAGGTGTTAGTGATGCCGATAGCCATACCTTTCTTGAAAATAAATCGTTGCTTGTGGCGGCACTGGATGATAACGCCTTAGTGCGCATTAAGCTGTTAGCTGCCGCGCAATCTGCGCTTATTATGGATATAGTTTCACGTGCGGATAGTTTTCGTCAACAAGGGTGTGCTGATCATTTGTTTCATGTTGCACCCAGTCGAGCCATGCGGGCTGATGCACTGGCTCAGTATTTATTAAAGAAACGTTGGACGAGATGGTTTTTAGTCTTGGGGCCAACTGACGAAGATAAGCTTTTTGCTCAAGCCCTGAAGCGAGCAGCCAAGCGCTTTGGCAGTACTATTGTCACTGAGAAAACATGGGTGCATGATTATGATGCGCGAAGAACCGCACAAGGGGAAGTGCCTGTCTTTACTCAGGGCGTCGACTATGATGTTTTGGTGGTGGCCGATGAACAAGGTCTTTTTGGTGAGTACTTAAGTTACCGAACCTGGCAGCCCAGACCGGTGATAGGAACACAGGGGCTGGTGCCTACCGCATGGCATAGAACACATGAACAGTGGGGTGCTGTGCAAATACAAAATCGTTTTAAAGCGCAATCAGGGCGGCGGATGACAGAAAAAGATTATGCGGCCTATTTAGCTATTCGTAGTTATGGGGAGGCGATTATCAGAACAGGCTCAGGTGACCCCGAGCAAATTAAGGCTTATTTGCTCGGTGACCAATTCACCTTACAGGGTTATAAAGGCAAGCCTTTATCATTTCGGTCATGGAATGGCCAATTACGGCAACCCGTTCTGTTAGCAGCGGCTCGCTCTATGGTGGCCACAGCACCGATTGCAGGTTTTTTACATCCCGTTACTGAGCTTGATACGTTAGGTTATGATCAGAGAGAAACACAATGCGATGAATAGAGAAATGATAAGTTGGGTTCGTTTTGTTTTATTGTTAGGGCCATTGTTCGGGCTGAACTCAGTAGCGGCTGATACTATTTATGTTACCCTTGAAAAAGATAATGCAGTGGCAATTGTTGATCCTGAGCGGGGGGTGTTATTAACGACTATTCCCGTTGGGCAACGGCCGCGTGGTATCGTGTTAAGCCATGATCAGAGTCAGTTATATGTTGCAACCAGTGATGATCATGTGATTCAAGTCATTGATGTGAAAACGTTAAGCCCTGTAGGCGTTTTACCTTCGGGAGATGATCCGGAAACCTTTGCGCTCCATGCTAAAGAAGAGATTCTTTATGTTTCTAATGAAGATGACAGTTCAGTGTCTATTGTTGATGTTAATAAGAAGCAAGTGATTCATACCGTAGGTGTGGGGGTCGAACCCGAAGGGGTTGCAGTGAGTCCTGACGGTCAGTGGGTAGTGAGTGCTTCAGAAACAACCAATATGATCCATTGGATAGATGCCGCTAGTTATGAGGTGGTTGATAATACCTTGGTCGACCCGAGACCGCGGGGGGTTTCTTTTACCGCCGATAGTCAATATTTATGGGTGACATCAGAACTGGCAGGAACCGTTACTATTTTGGATGTGAACAGTCGCCAAATTATAAAAACAATTACGCTGGCTGTTCCCGGCTTAAATGCTGACCGTAATCAACCGGTTGGTGTACTGATTGATCCCGAGATGCGTTGGGCTTATGTGGCTATGGGGCCGGCCAATCGTGTCGCCGTTATTAATGCCAAAACCTATGCAATAGAAGATTATCTCTTGGTGGGTGAGCGTGTTTGGAATTTGGCTTTTTCATCTGACCATCAGTGGCTTTACAGTACTAATGGGGTCAGTAATGATATTTCTATCATTGACTTAACGCGTCATAAAGTAACCAAGTCAATTAAAGTCGGGCATTTTCCCTGGGGGCTTGCGGTAAAACCATGACCGATTCAATGGCGCTTTCGGTTCATGACTTGGGCTTTTCTTATGGGAAAAAAGCGGCGCTTTGGGGTGTTAGTTTCGAGGTGCAATTAGGGCAATGCTGTATTTTGTTAGGCCCTAACGGCGCCGGTAAAAGTACGCTATTTGCATTGATCACCGGTCTTTACCATGCTAGAGACGGTCGCATAGCGTTGGTTAATTATGATATTAAAAAGTCGCCGTATAAAGCATTAGCGCAATTGGGTGTGGTTTTTCAACAATCTACGCTAGATCTGGATTTAACCGTTAAGCAGAATTTACGGTATCATGCCGCGCTTCATGGGATTTCACGAAAACAAGCAGATAAAACAATTCAACAGGAATTGGAGCGCTTTGAAATGTTTGAGCGGTTAAATGAAAAAATTCGTCATTTAAACGGGGGCCACCGGCGCCGTGTTGAAATAGCCAGAGCATTACTACATAAACCTTCGGTGTTATTGTTAGATGAACCGACGGTTGGGCTGGATGTGCCGTCACGCCAAGCGATTGTTAACTATATTCATGCCTTAACGCAAGAGCAAGGACTGGCGGTTCTTTGGGCAACGCATTTGATCGATGAAGTGTATCCAACAGATCAATTAGTTGTTTTGCATAATGGAATAATTCAAATAACGGGAACGGTTGATGAGGTGATTGCGAAAGTTAATGCTGATAATCTTCAGGGAGCCTTTGTGTTATTGACTCAGAAAGAGGCCAGATAGGAATGTTGTTAGTTCATTATTTTAGAGCTATGTGGGGTATCGTTGGTCGTGAATTGTGGCGTTTTGTGCAACAACGGGAACGGTTTGTTTCAGCATTAGTCAGACCTTTAATATGGTTGTTTGTTTTTGCTGCAGGCTTTAAGTCAGCTTTAGGGATTGCAATTGCACCGCCGTATGAAACATATATTTTATATGAGGTTTATATTACGCCGGGTTTATTGGGGATGATTCAGCTATTCAATGGGATGCAAAGTTCATTATCTATGGTGTATGACCGGGAAATGGGTAGTATGCGTATTTTATTAGTCAGCCCTCTGCCACGAAGTTTTTTGTTAATGAGTAAATTACTGGCTGGGACAGCGGTATCGATTGTGCAGTGTTATGTGTTTTTAGCCGTTGCCTGTTGGTATGGCATTGAGCCGCCGGTGATGGGTTATTTATGGGTTTTCCCGGCCTTAGTTGTTTCTGGATTAATGCTCGGTGCACTTGGGATGTTATTGTCATCCTTTATCAAGCAGTTGGAAAACTTTGCCGGTGTTATGAATTTTGTAATTTTTCCGATGTTTTTTATTTCCAGTGCTTTATATCCGCTGTGGAAACTTCAGGAATCGAATGAATGGTTAGCGCGGTTGGCGGCGTTTAATCCTTTCACAAAAAGCGTTGAATTGATTCGTTTTGCATTATATGGCCAGTTAGAAATCGGAGCGTTGTATTTTACAATTTCGTCACTTTTGTTGTTTTTATTCATAGCAATTCAAGGTTATAATCCATCAAGAGGTATGATGGTTAAGAAAAGAGGACGTTAGCACTACCAGTTGAGGGTTATAGAATATTGAAGATAGTTTAATTTTTTTAAGTTACATAATAAATTTCGAACATAATATAAAAGATAACGAGGGAAAAACATGAGTGCTGAAGATAATAAAAAGAAGCTTAACGAGGGTAAAGAACAAGCGGTGGCTGTGGTAAAAGATGTTGTTGCAAAAGTTAATACCATTAGAACGGGAAAACCAAAGATTTTTTATGGTGCGATTGTAGGGGTTTTAGTGTTGTATTTTGTGGCTTTTAGTGGCCGTAATCCTGAAGTGATTAGTGAAGGAAGTGTTAATAACTTAAAAGTTGGAGCAACCTATATGTTGAAAAGCCCTAATGCGAATGGTGCTGAAAATGCCAAAACGGCCATTGTTAAAGAGCCTTGTATATTAACCGGTTGGGATCGTACTGAAAATGATGATTTGAGTATTTGTCAGGCTGTGGATGGGACTCAAGTTAATGTGTTAGAACTAAAAGATGCGTTTGGCGTGGCCAATAACTGCGCTCGGGTGCTGATTGAAAGCGGTAATTGCATGAGCAAAGAAGGTTGGACCTTGGCTAGTAATATTATTGAAAGGTAATTGACAATCGAGTATTTACATTTATAATACTCGATTCAAGTTACAGGGCGGGAATAGCTCAGTGGTAGAGCACAACCTTGCCAAGGTTGGGGTCGCGAGTTCAAGTCTCGTTTCCCGCTCCAAAAGGATTAAAAAGCCGCATGTTACTGCGGCTTTTGTTTTTTAGGCTGCGTAGCAAAGTGGTTATGCAGTGGCCTGCAAAGCCATCTACACCGGTTCGATTCCGGTCGCAGCCTCCAAAAGCACAGTTCTTAAGCAATTATCTCATCTTGTCTTTTTCTTTCGTCTCTAACCAGCCTTTTTAAAACACGCTAAAAGGTGTTTGCAACGAGGTTAAAAGTACTCGCTAAGCCCTCTACGTCGGTTCGGTTCTGGTTTCAGCCTAGATAAGTCTTGTGGTCGAAAAAAAATCATTTTTTAAGTTTTGTTTTGGCATAAATTATTATCGCTATTTAGATATTGTCTATAATACCTCCACTGTAGAACAAGGGAAGATATTCTAATGCGTATACACGCCTTGCCGACTCAACTTATTAATCAAATTGCCGCCGGTGAGGTGGTTGAAAGACCCGCGTCGGTTGTTAAGGAATTATTGGAAAATAGTTTTGATGCAAGAGCAAGCGCTATTGTTATTGAAATAGAACAAGGCGGCATTGGTTTAATTCGTATCCGAGATGATGGCGTAGGGATTGTAAAAGAGGATATTTCTTTAGCATTGTCCCGTCATGCAACCAGTAAAATAACATCGCTCGGTGATCTCGAGAAGGTGGGTACCATGGGGTTTCGCGGTGAGGCTCTCCCCAGTATTGCCTCTATTTCAAGAATGACGCTAATATCGAGGGCGGGTGATAGTGCTTGTGCCTGGCGTGTTGTGAGTGAGAATTCTCAGATCGATCATGCTTTGGAACCCGCTTCCAACCCAGAGGGTACGACGGTTGAGGTGCGAGATTTATTTTACAATACGCCCGCTCGGCGTAAATTCTTAAAGACTGAAAAGACGGAATTTAATCACATAGAAGTATTGATTAAGCGTTTAGCTTTAAGTCGATTTGAAACAGGCTTTATGTTACGGCATAACCATAAAGAGGTGCTGTCGTTAAAGCCAGCACACACAGAATTAGAACAGCAGGCGCGGGTTGAAAAAGTGTGTGGCGAAGGCTTTGTCGCTCAATCAGTCAAAGTTCATTTTGAAGCAGCAGGCTTACAATTAGAAGGTTGGGTTGGTTTGCCTACTTTTTCCAGGAGTCAACCGGATCGGCAGTTTTTTTATGTGAATGGCCGGCTGGTGCGCGATAAATTGGTCATCCATGCCGTTAAACGCGCTTATCACGATGTTCTTTTTCAGGGTCGCCAACCCGTTTTTGTCTTATTTCTGACTTTAAATCCACGGTTGGTTGATGTAAATGCGCATCCGACTAAACTTGAGGTGCGATTTAGAGAAAGCCGGTTAGTGCATGATTTTATTTTTAAGGCGCTTCATCGCTCGTTAGCTGATATTAAACCGGAAACGACTATGCCGTCTGAGCTTTTGGCGGTAAACCATGAGCAGGGATCTTCCCAGCCTATGCCGGCGGAATTTTCACGCGGTGGATTGCAATCACGTTTGCCTCAGAATGTATCAAAGGAAATCGAAAGGTATGCAACATTAGGTGTTTCTGGGCCAACAGCTGAAAGGGGTGAAGTCCCTTTGCCGCAATCAGTCAATGAAATACCCCCGCTTGGATTTGCAATTGCGCATATTCATGATATTTATATTTTGTCAGAAACCGCCAACGGAATTATTTTAGTCGATACCCATGCGGCACATGAGCGGGTTGTTTATGAGCGATTAAAACAACAAAAAGCGGCTGGTGTTATTCCAAGTCAACCGCTATTGTTACCGGTCCGTTTTCAAGTTACGACGGAAGAAGCGGATTTAGCTGAAAAACACAGTGATTTGTTTAATGGTTTAGGGTTTGAATTAAATCGACTTGGTCCTGAATCCTTAATTATAAGGGCCATTCCAGCGTTATTGATGCAGACTAAAATAGAGCAATTGCTGCGAGATGTTTTGGCAGACTTACTGACCTACGGGACTACACGGCGGATAGAAGAAACCGGGGATGAAATTTTAGCGACGTTAGCATGCCATACTTCTGTTCGCGCCCATAGGCGATTGACGGTTGTTGAAATGAATGCGTTGTTACGTGATATGGAAATGACTGAGCGCTCCGGTCAATGTAATCATGGTCGTCCGACATGGGTGGAGATAAGTGCTCAGGAATTGGATAAGTTTTTTTTACGTGGTCAATAGCGATGCGTCGATCATTACCGGTGATTTGTTTAATGGGGCCGACTGCGGCCGGGAAAACAGCGCTTGCGGTGGATATAGCGCAAACTTTCGATGCTGAGATTATCAGTGTAGACTCCACCTTGGTTTACCGGCAAATGGATATTGGAACGGCAAAGCCAACGGCATTAGAGCAAGGAGGGGTTCCCCATTATCTGTTGGATATTTTGGATCCCAGTCAATCTTTTTCGGCCGCACAATTCAGGAATCAAGCCTTAGCACGCATTAAGACGATTCAACAGCAAGGAAAAGTGCCGTTGTTGACCGGGGGCACTATGCTTTATTTTCATGTTTTATTTAATGGACTGGTAGATTTACCAGCAGCTGATCCAGTTATTAGGCAACGGTTAGTTGATCAATCTGAAAGATTTGGTGGTGCGTTTATGCACCGGCAATTACAGAGAATTGATCCTGTTGCAGCTTTACGGATTCACCCGAATGATCCACAACGGGTTCAACGCGCGTTAGAAGTATATGAAATGACCGGTCAACCGCTATCTCAGCATTTAATGGCGGAAAATCAAGAGGGTGTGCCATTTTCTGCGATCAAGTTAGTTTTAGCGCCTGCAAGCAGGCAAGGCTTGCATGAGAAAATAGCCTTAAGGTTTCACGCAATGCTAGAGAAAGGATTGATTGAAGAAGTTGATGCGCTCTTTCAACGAGGTGATCTTTCGGTGCAACATTCAGCTATTCGCGCCGTTGGCTACCGGCAGGTCTGGCAATATTTGGCAGGTCAACTGGACTATGAGGCCATGGTGTTTAAAAGTATTGTGGCTACCCGACAGTTAGCAAAAAGGCAGTTTACGTGGCTGCGGAAAATGGCCGACACGCGCTGGTTTAATGCCGATGATGCTATTAAGAGTGATCTCTATCAGGTATTGAAACAACATTATTAAACCTGTATTTAGGAATAAAAGTAATTTTTTAGCGACAGGGGTGTTTTGTTTTGATATATACAGGGTAAATTCATTGCAAAGCCAAGGTTAAATGGGTATCTTGTAAGAACAAAATAATAATAATAAATATAGGGAGGGTAAAATGTCCAAATCCCATAATTTACAAGATATTTTTTTAAATACACTTCGAAAAGAACATACTCCGGTCTCAATATTCTTAGTTAATGGCATTAAATTACAGGGAAAAGTTGATTCTTTTGATCAATATGTTATTTTGCTACGGAGTAATGTAAGCCAAATGGTTTACAAACATGCTGTATCCACGATTGTGCCAACCAAACAGGTTAAAATTCATTCCGATAATTTCGAAGATGAAGGTTAGTTTGTGCAACTTTAAATAGGAATCTTCTTTGTTTGATCGCCCGAAGAACGGTAAGCAAGCCGTATTAGTTCATATGGCCTTGTTCAGAGAGAGTAATG
Organism: Methylococcaceae bacterium; assembly: GCA_012965425.1. Lineage (GTDB taxonomy): Bacteria > Pseudomonadota > Gammaproteobacteria > Methylococcales > Methylomonadaceae > OPU3-GD-OMZ. Next base: position 7,303 of record DTSI01000017.1, on the reverse strand, counting down.
ACTTAAATGAGCTTCAAGAACTGGTTTTATCTGCAGGTGCTCAGCCACTTGCTGTGCTAACCGGTCGTCGTAATCGGCCCGAACCCAAGTATTTTATTGGTACAGGAAAGCTTGAAGAATTAAAGCATGTCATTCAACAGCACAATGCCGATGTGGTTATTTTTAATCATACGCTGTCACCACGGCAAGAGCGTAACTTAGAAGAAGCTTTAGAGACGCGTGTTGTTGATCGCCAAGGGCTGATCTTGGATATTTTTGCGCAGCGAGCGAAAACACACGAAGGAAAGTTACAAGTTGAGTTGGCGCAATTACAACATTCCTCGACACGGCTTATTCGAAGCTGGACTCATTTAGAGCGTCAAAGAGGGGGGGTAGGATTAAGGGGGGGGCCTGGCGAGACGCAATTAGAAGCGGATAGACGGTTAATCCGGGTAAGAATACGGCAAATCAGAGGACGCTTGGAGAAAATAATCAAGCAACGCCAGCAGGGGCGTATTAAGCGTAAGCGTGCTGAGATCCCTTCAGTGTCATTGGTGGGTTACACGAATGCTGGTAAATCAACACTCTTTAATGCTTTGGTGGGTTCTGATGTTTATGCGGCAAATCAATTGTTTGCTACCTTAGATCCAACTTTGCGGCGCTGTTGCTTACCGAATGATTCAGAACTTATCTTAGCGGATACGGTGGGTTTTATTAGGCAATTGCCGCACGAATTAGTGGCGGCTTTTAGATCCACATTACAAGAGGCGAGTGAAGCTGACCTCTTGTTGCATATAGTCGATTGTAATGCTGAGAATAGAGATGAAACCATCAATGAGGTCAATCAGGTATTACAACAAATAGGTGCTGGTAAAATAAGACAGTTACAAGTTTTTAACAAAATTGATTTGGCAGACGGTTTAGCACCGAGAATTGACTATGATGCTGATGGGGTCCCTTTCCGAGTTTGGGTTTCAGCTAAAGAACAGTTGGGATTTGATTTGTTGTTAAAGGTTCTGGAAGGTATTTATGCCTCGAGTCGCATACGCAAAGAATGTTATTTATCCCCATTGCAAGGGGGTGTGCGTGCTAGCTTATATAGGCATAGTCAAATAATTTCCGATGAAATCCTTGATAATGGGGGTTGGCGACTTACAATTGAAATTGAAAAAAAGCATTTAGGTTTATTAAAAGACATTAATAAAAAAGAAATTGCTTAGTGGTTTGAATAAATGCTGGTTTTCAAGCATAATTAGTGAGTTAAATAGTGGCTAGCCAAAATAAGTGATGGCTGTAGCTTAAAATAATCTGAAAGTTTAATAAATGGAGCATTTATGGCTTGGAATGAACCTGGGGATAAAGATAAGGACCCATGGAATGATAAAAAAGGTCAACAGAAACCGCCTGATCTTGATGAGGCCATACGGTCATTTCAAGAAAAAATAAGTAATATTTTTGGGGGCGGTACTGGCGGTGGTAGTGGTGGTAGTGGGCAAAGTAAAATTCCAGGTGGTGCTTTAGGCGTTATGGTATTGCTTGTTGCTGCAGTTGTCTTATGGACTGTTAGTGGGTTTTATATCGTTGATGAAGGTAATCACGGTGTGGAAACACGGTTTGGGAAGTTTAGTGAAACAACTATGCCGGGTTTGAATTGGCATCTACCAACGCCGATCGAAGCTGTTGAGATTGTTAATGTTCAGAAACAACGTTTTATTGAGGTGGGTTATCGTTCCGGTGGTCGTGAACGGGTCTCGGGTTCGGTCCCTAGAGAATCGTTAATGCTGACAAAAGATGAGAATATTGTCGATGTTCGTTTAGCGGTGCAGTATCAAATTAAAGATGCGGCCAATTACCTTTTTAATGTTAAAGATCAAACAGCAACGCTTAAACAGGCGACTGAAAGTGTTGAGCGGGGTGTGATCGGTCGTAATGATATGAACTTTGTTTTGTTGGAAGGACGGGCAGATATTGTTGCCGATATTAAAAAGGAATTACAAACGTTGCTTGATCGCTATGATTCAGGAATCATTATTACCGATGTGAACTTACAGGATGCTCAACCACCTGAGCAGGTGCAAGCCGCTTTTGAGGATGCAATTAAAGCAAGAGAGGATAAGGAACGGTATATTAATGAGGCTGAAGCTTATCGAAATGATGTTGTTCCTAAAGCACGGGGTGCGGCGACAAGAAAAATTCAAGAAGCGGAAGGGTACAAATTTCGAGTGATAGCAGAGTCTCAAGGTGAGACGGTGCGTTTCACAAAGTTACTCGCCGAGTACCATAAAGCACCGGATGTAACCCGTAAACGTCTTTATATTGATGCGATGGAGTCGGTATTAAGTAATACCGATACCATTATGATTGACCTTAAAAAAGGTAGTAATGTCATGTATTTACCGTTGGACCGTTTAGGTCGTGGCCAAGGAGCACCACATAAAACAGGTGGTGCCGTAAACAGAGCGGATGATAATGATCCTGATTCAGGATCTAACCGTGGTTCGGGAACTAGCCGTTCATCAACGCGCGGTCGTGAGCCAAGGGGGCGGAAATGATGTCAAATAAAATTCTAGTAGGCCTTGGGTTGGCCCTGTTTGTATTTATGTCGTGTATTTTCACGGTACATGAAACGCAAAAAGCGATTAAATTTCAATTAGGTGAAATTATTGAGGCTGACTATAAGCCTGGGTTATATTTCAAATTGCCTTTTGTGAATAATGTTAAGAAATTTGATACGCGTATTTTAACCTTAGATTCGAAGCCAGAACGGTTTCTAACCGCTGAAAAGAAGAACGTTATTGTCGATACCTTTGTAAAATGGCGTATCGTTGATGTATCGAAGTTCTATACCTCGGTAGCCGGTGACCCTGTTCAGGCAAATCTACGTATTGATCAAATTATAAAAGATGCAGCGCGTAGTGAATTCAGTCGTCGAACTATCAAGTACTTGGTGCGAACACGACGTGAAGTTATACGGGATGCATTGATCGTTACTTCTGCGCCACAAGCGGTGAAATTGGGTATTGAACTCCTTGATATCCGCGTTAAACGAATTGATTTACCACCGCAAGTCAGTAAGTCTGTTTATAGTCGTATGGATGCAGAGCGAAAGCGTGTGGCTCATGAGTTGCGTTCTGAGGGGAAAGAGCTGTCTGAAGGGATTCGCGCGAATGCAGATAAACAACGTGAAGTG
>DTSI01000017.1:0-4124 GCA_012965425.1 Methylococcaceae bacterium | reverse complement strand
CAGGCTTACCGTGAGGCTGAAACATTGCGTGGTGAAGGGGATGCTACATCGGCCGACATATACGCGCAAGCCTATAGCAAAGATACCGAGTTTTTCCAGTTTACTCGGAGCTTGTCTGCGTATGAAAAAACCTTTAGAAAACAGGGTGATATGCTAGTGCTTGAACCGGACTCTGATTATTTTAAATACTTTAACAAGCAGAAATAGAGTTTAGATGACAATACGCGGTGGATGGCTTTATTAGCACTCACTTAAGCTATTGTTTTAACAGTGAAACGCTCCGAATTTTCGGGGCGTTTTGTGTGAATGGGAAATAGAAAAGAGCTATGGCAGATCCTCGTTTATTACCGGATGGTATTGAAGAAATTTTACCCGAAGATGCACGTATTATCGAAGCATTAAGAAGACGTATTCTTGATTTGTTTGTTACTTGGGGTTATGAGCGTGTAACACCGCCATTAATTGATTATTTAAGTACCCTACAACTTGGTTCAGGTCAGGATCTTGACTTACAGACCTTTAAATTGATTGATCAACTCAGCGGATCTATGTTGGGTATTCGTGCTGATATGACGCCGCAGGTGGCGCGGATTGATGCGCATCAATTAGGATATGAGTGGCCGACGCGGTTATGTTATGCCGGTACGATTGTTCATGCGCGTGGTGATGCGTTAGATAAAAGTAGAACGCCGATTCAAATTGGCTCAGAACTCTATGGTTATGCAGGGACTGACGGTGATTTAGAAATTATTAAATTAATGCTCGAAATGCTGGCTATTACCGGATTACAAGAACTTCATGTTGATTTAGGCCATGTCGGTGTTTATCGAGGATTGGTTAATGAAGCGGGGTTAAGTACTCGGCAGATTACTGATTTATTTGATATTTTGCAACGTAAGTCCAAAGCTGAGTTAGTCGTTTTTATAACACAACTGGATTTAAGCGATCGGTTTAAAACCATGTTTATGGCGTTACCCGATTTAAATGGAGGTCGTGAGGTTTTTGCGAAAGCCCGTGAAATTTTAGTGAAAGCAGGGGTTTCAGTACAGGCTGCCATAGATGATCTTGAACAGGTATCATTGCAATTGGAACAAGCATTCCCGCGTTTGGCGATTAGTTATGATTTAGCTGAATTACGAGGCTATCACTACCATACCGGGATCGTTTTTGCGGCATTTGTTCCGGGCTATGGCCGGGAAATTGCGCGCGGGGGGCGATACGATAATATTGGTATTGATTTTGGCCGGGAGAGAGCCGCAACCGGTTTTAGTGCTGATTTGAAAGTCTTAGCGCGGTTATCGAAAAACAATAATAATGAAGCTAAATCACTGCCAGAGAAAATTTTTGCACCCAGTGATAAGGATGAGGCGCTTGGTGAGTTAATTCGTGATCTAAGAGCTGAGGGTCGTGTAGTGATTCAGCAGTTGACGGGTCAGTCAGGAGCGGCGAAAGATTATAATTGCACCGCCGTTATTTTTAAAGAAAATCAATCGTGGGTTCTTCGCCCGCTCTGAGAAGAAAAGATAATCATGACAAAGAATGTAGTGGTCATTGGCACCCAATGGGGCGATGAAGGAAAAGGAAAACTCGTTGATCTGTTAACGGATAAAGCCGATGCCGTAGTACGTTTTCAAGGTGGACACAATGCGGGCCATACGTTGGTTATTTCAGGGAAAACCACCGTTCTACACTTAATTCCTTCTGGGGTGTTAAGAGAGAACGTTCAATGTTTGATTGGTAATGGCGTAGTGCTGTCGCCGAGTGCGTTACTGAAAGAGATAGATGTTCTGGAACAAGCCGGTATTCCGGTTCGATCACGGTTGTTAATTAGTGAGGCGTGTCCGTTAATCATGCCTATTCATGTGCGTTTGGATCAGGCGCGTGAGGTTGCTAAGGGTAAACAGGCCATCGGAACGACCGGGCGAGGCATTGGTCCGGCGTATGAGGATAAGGTTGCCAGGCGAGGATTACGAGCGGGTGATTTGTTATACCCGGATATTTTTGCTCGGAAGTTAAAGGAATTAACGGATTACCATAACTTTATGTTGACCGAATATTTCCAAGAACCGGCCGTTGACTATCAACGGATGTTGGAGGAAACATTAGCGATGGCAGCGGTCATAAAACCGATGCTAACCGACGTCAGTGAGAAACTCTATGCGCATGAAGCGGCTGGGAATCGAGTGTTGTTTGAAGGGGCGCAAGGGGCTTTATTGGATATAGATCACGGGACTTATCCTTTTGTCACGTCATCGAACACAACGGCTGGTGGTGCCGCATCCGGTACGGGCCTCGGTCCACTGCATTTTGATTATGTACTGGGTGTTACTAAAGCTTATTCAACGCGGGTGGGCAACGGTCCTTTTCCTACTGAGTTAGATGATGAGCAGGGTAATCATCTGGGCGTTAAAGGCCATGAGTTTGGCGCAACAACCGGTCGGAAAAGACGTTGTGGTTGGTTTGATGCCGTGTCGATGCGAAAATCGGCACAATTAAATAGTTTATCGGGTGTTTGTTTGACTAAGTTGGATGTGCTCGATGGATTAGAACGCATTGGCATTTGTACGGCTTATAAAATTAACGGCCGCGAAACTAAAATTGCCCCGATAGGAGCAGATTTATATGCATTATGTGAACCGGTTATCGAAGAAATGCCGGGCTGGACAGAATGTACACTGGGAATAACAGAGTATGATTTATTGCCAGAAAATGCTAAAGCGTATATCAAACGTTTAGAAAGTTTGATCGGCGTGAACATTACGATTATTTCCACGGGTCCTGAGCGTAATCAGACCATTGTATTAGAGCATCCCTTTGGATTGTAAGGGTGTGAGTGACGGTTTACATTTTGGCAACGATTTTAATTGCTTATTCTCGGTTTAACGGTTGGTAATAAAAAAAAGAAGAACGGGTAAACTTCGGTATTATTTGTAGGTGAATTCGAGTGTTTTGCAAAATCATACGGTTGCTTAGGGTCCAGGATTTTTTGAGGAATGATCCATCAGTGCGGTTGTCGTCGGTCCCAACGTTATACGGTTAAAATGCCTAGGCTGTTGAGTACTTAACGGTTGATTTTCTTCTTACCATGAAAATAAAAATAGGTATCAGCAGTTGTTTACTTGGAAATAAAGTCCGCTACGATGGCGGGCATAAGCTGTCAACGTTCTGCACGCAAACCTTGTCAGATTTTTTTGAGTTTGTCCCCGTCTGTCCTGAAGTGGGTATTGGCCTAGCCATTCCACGTCCGGCGATTCACTTGGTCGGTCGCCTTTTAGCGCCACAAGCGGTGCTGAGTTCTGATCATTCTATCAATTACACGGATCATCTCGTGGCTTATGGCCAGCAGGTCGTAGAGGAAAACAGTGATTTATCAGGCTACATTTTTATGGAAAAATCACCCAGTTGCGGGTTGTTTGCGGTAACAATACACGCTGCAGAAAAAGGGGCTGTAATCCAACAAGGGCGGGGGGTATATGCAAAAGTAATCACCGCTGCTAAGCCGCTTTTGCCGGTAGAAGAATCAGCGCGATTAGACGATTTAAGATTCCGAGAAAGCTTTATTACCCGTGTTTTTGCTTATTCAAATTGGCAACAATTGATCGCTCAAGGAATGACGCCGCCGGGGTTAATTGATTTTCACAATCAGTATAAATATTGCTTAATGGCACACGACCCGGAAAATTATTTTATCTTAGGGCAGTTATTAGAAAATGTTCATGCAATCTGTTGGATGGATATCGCCCAACAGTATGTTTCCGCACTGATGAAATCTTTAAGTCAATTAGCAACACGGGAATCACACACAACGGTATTGCTGGCTATTCAAGGGGATGTAAAAAATTCTTTATCAGTCGATGAGAATGCTGAATTGATTAAACGCATTGATCGTTATCGGTTAGCTGAAATTCCGTTGGCGCTAGTAAAAACGTTTTTGAGGCACCATGTTAAGAATGATTCGACTTCCACCCTACTCACACAGGCTTATTTACAAGCTTATATTTAGGCGGGGGCTAATAGATAGGGCATTGCGGGGTTTGAGTGTATACTGTCCTTAATTTCTCTAAATGAACGCAGTTCGGAGTTGATCTAATTCATCTCTGTTAGCTAGTTTGGTTTTTTAGAAT
>DTSI01000016.1 GCA_012965425.1 Methylococcaceae bacterium | reverse complement strand
ACGAGGTGTTTATACTTTTTTCGATTATTACAGCTCTTATTTATTTGCGTTATGAGCAGCGATATAAAACCCGTTCAATGGGTGGGTTTGTCTTAACCGTGATCAGCGCAGCGGTCGCTTTTTTATTATGGTATACCGTTGAACGACAGGCGGATATTATTCAGCCATTAGTACCTGCTTTAAATAGTTACTGGATGAAGATCCATGTTCCTGCTAATTTTATAGGCTATGGTTCTTTTTCATTGGCGGCAATGGTGGGGTTGGTTTATTTATTGAAGGCGAAAATGGTGGCTGTTGCACCGCAGGGATTTTTAACTAAACGACTGCCGGAATTAATGTTATTAGATGATGTAATTTATCGCGCCATTGCCTTAGGGTTTGCATTTTTTACCTTAGCGACTATTTTGGGTGCGTTATGGGCCGCCGAGGCATGGGGGGGTTACTGGTCATGGGACCCGAAAGAAACGTGGGCTTTAATTGTTTGGTTGAATTACGCGGCTTGGTTACATATGCGGCTCACAAAGGGTTGGCGCGGTAATCCAATGGCATGGTGGTCAATCGTGGGTTTCTTTGTAACACTATTTGCTTTTTTAGGTGTAAATATGTTCCTGTCGGGGCTTCATTCTTATGGAGGGCTTTAAATGGTTAAATTATTTCGCGGTTTGCTGTGGTTAGTTCTAGGCCTGTATGCGCAATTTTTGTGGGCTGAGTCGGCGATAAATAAAGGCTATGAGAACGTTGCACCGGTGCAACCTGTTGAATTAGCAGGAAAGGTCGAGGTTCTTGAGTTTTTTTGGTATGGCTGTCCACATTGTTTTTCTTTTGAGCCGGTATTAAATGAGTGGGTAAAAAAACAAAGTGATCAGGTTAATTTTATACGGGTACCCGCTGTTTTTAGTAAACGTTGGGGGCGTCATGCGAAGGCTTATTTTACCGCACAGGCTTTAGGCGTTTCTGAACAATTGCATGCCGACTTTTTTAATGCAATTCAAGTTCAAAAGCAGCGTTTGGAAACAGAAGAGCAACTGGTTGATTTTTTTGTAGCACACGGTGTAAATGAACAGGATTTTCGTAATGCCTATCATTCATTTTTAGTGGATGCAAAAATGCGTCAAGCTAAGTCAATGGGCCCGCGTTATGGTATCACCAGTGTCCCGACTATTATTATTAATGGTAAATACCGTAGTAATGCGAGTATTGCTGGAGGGCAAGCGAAGATGTTAGGCGTGATGGATCAATTGGTTGCAGCGGAAACTCAGCCTTAAATAGCCAGCTTTAATGGATTAAGGAAGATGCACGCATTTTAATTTTGTTCACCTTCTCTAGAGTACTTACTATGATTGGTGTAAAATTGGTTTTATATACACAGGTAAGTTTTTAATCGGGTAATAATACTTTTAATAAGAATTTTTGTAAGGAGATAAGATAATGAGTGTTTTAGTTGGTAAGCAGGCCCCAGATTTTACGGTTCCGGCTGTTTTAGGTGACGGTGAGATTGTTGATAGTTTTAATTTATCAGATGCTATTCAAGGCAAATATGCCGTAGTTGTTTTTTATCCGTTGGATTTTACTTTTGTTTGCCCATCTGAGTTGATTGCACTGGATCATCGTATGGATGAATTTACTAGTCGTGGTGTTGAAGTTATTGCGGTTTCAATTGATTCTCATTTTACCCATAATGCATGGCGTAATACGCCGATAGCACAAGGTGGAATTGGCGCTGTTCGCTATACTATGGCTGCTGATATGGCGCATAGTATTGTTAAAGCCTATGATGTCGAAGCGGAATCACCAGCAGTTGCTTATCGTGGTACGTTCTTGATTGATCAGGCGGGTTTAGTTCGTCATCAAGTGGTTAACGATTTGCCACTAGGGCGTAATATGGATGAAATTATTCGTATGATTGATGCCTTACAGTTCCATGAAGAGCACGGTGAGGTTTGCCCAGCAGGATGGAATAAAGGTGATTCGGGTATGAATGCAAGTCCTGATGGTGTTGCTGAATACTTGGAAAGTAATGCTGAGAGTTTGTAACATTCGTTGGAATTAGTTCACGAGCAGTATATAGAACGAGCTGTCGTGACACTGATTTAAAGAGGGTATTGTGAATATCACAGTACCCTTTTTTACGGCATTTAAATTTTTTTTTGGTTAGTATGCTGTTAATGGACCCGGTAGATTTTCAGAATTATGTTTTAGAGTGGGCTGCTTTAAAGGGACGGAAAGATTTACCTTGGCAGCAACCCGTCAGCCCTTATCGGGTCTGGGTTTCAGAAGTTATGTTACAGCAAACACAAGTAGCAGCCGTCATACCTTATTTTCAAAAGTTTATTAGACAGTTTCCTGACGTACAAAGCCTGGCTATAGCACCATTAGATCAGGTGTTGACATTGTGGTCGGGCTTAGGTTATTACGCCCGTGCAAGACATTTGCATGAAAGCGCGAAAGTGATTGTGGCCGGCAATACGTTTCCAAATACGTTGCCAGCATTAATGGCATTACCCGGAGTTGGGCGCTCAACAGCAGGCGCAATTTTAAGCATTGCTTTTGAGCAATCAGCGCCAATTCTGGACGGTAATGTTAAACGGGTATTAAGTCGTTGTTTCGGTGTGTCAGGGTGGCCAGGGAATACCACGGTTCTTAAAGAATTGTGGCAACTGAGTGCGCTTTATACACCAGAAAAGAAAGTGGCTGCTTATACACAGGCGATGATGGATTTAGGGGCAACGATTTGTAAGCGCCAACAACCGTTATGTTTACAATGCCCTCTTCATTCTGGTTGTATCGCATTTGTTGAGGATCGGGTTAGCTTATTACCTACCGCAAAACCTCAAGTTAAGTTACCCATTAAAGAAAAAATATTTTTGATGTTAGTTAATGACTGGGGTGAGGTGTTTTTAACTAAGCGACCGCTAAAGGGTATCTGGGCCGGTCTGTGGTGCTTACCAGAATTTAGTGATCTTGAGGGTGCGCTCAATTGGTGTGATAGTTATCTTCACATAGAACCGCTGTATCAACTTCAGCAGGTTAGACGACACACCTTTAGTCATTATCATTTAGACTATCAGGTCGTCTTTATGAAAACAGAAATCAGAGAAATAGTTCTAGACAACAGCGCTTGTTATTGTCCGGCAACTAATTTTGAACTAGGGTTGCCAGCACCGATGAAACATTTATTAAATCAATTATAAACAAAGGAGAGAGCAATGGCGCGTATGGTTTTATGTAAAAAGTTAGGTTACGAGGCAGAAGGGCTGGAGCAAGCACCTTTTCCGGGTGCCAAAGGGCAGGAAATTTTTGAAACAATTTCTAAGGCCGTTTGGGCGGAATGGTTAGGTATCCAAACGATGTTAATTAACGAGCATAAATTAGCAAGTTATGAACCTAAAGCTAAAAAGTTTATTGAAGCTGAGCGGGAAAAATTTTTATACGGCTCGGGTGTTAATATGCCGGATGATTTTGTCCTGCCCGCTTCAGAAAAATAATCGACTCAATTAACGTTTCATTGAGTCGAAAAATTCAGCATTCGTTGTGGTTGTTTTTAATCGGTCGAGTAAGAATTCAGAGGCGGCCATTTCATCCATCGGTTGCAGAATTTTTCTAAGGATAAAGGTTCTATGTAAGTCTTCCGGATCAACGAGATAATCTTCTCGACGGGTCCCTGACCGGTTGACATTAATGGCAGGATAGACGCGTTTATCCGCAATCTTTCGTTCAAGGTGTAATTCCATATTACCGGTTCCTTTGAACTCCTCATAAATGACTTCGTCCATTCGTGATCCGGTATCGACGAGAGCGGTTGCGATTATAGTTAGACTTCCACCCTCTTCAACATTTCTTGCAGCGCCAAAGAAACGTTTAGGTTTTTCCAGTGCGTTAGCATCGACACCGCCGCTGAGCACTTTACCTGAAGAGGGTGCAACAGTATTATAGGCGCGGGCAAGACGGGTTAGTGAGTCTAGCAAGATTACGACGTCGCGTTTATGTTCGACAAGACGTCGTGCTTTTTCAATAACCATATCGGCAACCTGAACATGGCGTGTAGCCGGTTCATCAAAGGTACTCGAAACAACTTCGCCTTTTACGCTTCTTTGCATTTCCGTGACTTCTTCAGGGCGTTCATCAATCAGAAGAACAATTAAGTAACATTCTGGATTTTCTGCAGCAATGGAATGGGCAAGATTTTGTAAAATCATTGTTTTACCCGCTTTAGGGGGTGAAACAATTAAACCACGTTGGCCTTTACCGATAGGAGCAACTAAATCAATCATGCGGCCGGTCAGGTCTTCACTGGTACCGTTGCCCTGTTCCAAGATAAAACGTTGTTGCGGAAAAAGGGGGGTCAAGTTACTGAAATTAATTTTTTGTTTGGCATTTTCGGGTTTCTCAAAATTAATGCTTTCGACTTTGAGCATCGCGAAATAACGTTCGCTATCTTTTGGCGGACGTATTTTGCCATTAATGGTATCGCCGGTTCTTAATGAAAAGCGCCTGATTTGACTGGGAGAAACATAAATATCATCAGGTCCAGCTAAATAAGAACTTCCTGGAGTCCTTAAAAAACCAAAGCCATCTTGTAAAATTTCTAATACACCATCGCCATAAATATCTTCGCCGCTTTTAGCTTGTTTTTTCAAAATAGCATAGAGCAGTTCTTGTTTTTTTGATCGGCCAACGTTTTCAAGTTTCAGGCTGTCTGCAATGGAGACAATTTCGCTAATGGGTTTTAGTTTTAATTCAGAAAGATTCATAAAAGGTAGGAGTTTTGAATGGATATATTGTTTATGCCGCATAATAAATGGGCATGATGATTGGTTTTTGGAGATTTAAACAATTGATTTACACATGCTAGAACCAGCACGTGTGTGCAGTATAACTTAAGGACCCGATACAATCAAACAAAATGTTTAATTGTATCGGGTTAAAAATCTAAGTTATAGATTAGTATCTAGAAAGCTAGCAAGTTGACCTTTTGTTAAGGCGCCTACTTTTGTTGCTTCGATTTCACCATTTTTAAAAAGCATTAACGTGGGTATGCCGCGAACGCCGTAATTTTGTGGAGTTTGTGGGTTATCATCAATATTAATTTTTGCTACGGTTACGCGATCGGCATATTCTTTTGCAATTTCATCAAGAATGGGTGCAATTTGTTTGCATGGTCCACACCACTCAGCCCAATAATCTACTAAAATAGGTGACTCAGATTGCAAAACAGTTTTACTAAACTCACTGTCTGTTACATGAATGACAGCGTTAATCATAGTGTTCTCCATAGTTAAGGTATGAGGAATCCTAGTAGTATGGAGGATTCTTGTCAATAAATTTAACGACTAATCGAGGTTAACTCGGCCATTTAAGCTCTTTAAAAAGGGAATAATTAGGTCTAAATGGGATTAATCTATCTTTTTCATCATAAATTGCAGAACTTAAAGATTAAAATACGTTATCCTTGTAAGTTATGAAAAAAACGCACTTAACCGATACCCAATTTAAAAACCTCGAACTATCGGCCCCTATTATAAGAGGCTTGAGTGATGCAGGGTTTACTTATTGCTCCCCTATTCATAACCTACAAGGA
>DTSI01000015.1 GCA_012965425.1 Methylococcaceae bacterium | reverse complement strand
TAGTGTTGGCTGCGGAAAACGTTCTTCCAGATATTCCATAATAATAGTCGCATGATAAAGAATAAGTTCTTTGTCAATGAGTGTCGGGCTTAGCGCATTTGGGTTTAGTTCCAGTAAGTAATCAGGGGGATTATTGGCATCATAGAATTTTAATTCTATTGGGATTTGTTTTTCAGAAAGGACCATGCGGGTACTTTGACTCCAGATACAGTCATCCGGTGAGATCAGTGTCATCCCTGAAGTATGGTAATTTGTCATCGGTTTAAACTAGGCCTTTATTGTTGGCAGTGTGTGGTGTGCTTTGAAAATTCTATAGTCATAGAACTCTCACACATGGAGAGTGTTTAAAAATGAAACTAGCTGAATGGCACTGTGGTAAAAGTGTCAGTGACATTCAGTAGTTTATGCTCTAACCGTTAGAGGCGGATAATGACCGCTTGAATTAGTGGATATCTTTCCAATATTCTTTTTTTAGTAAATAACCAAGAAAGCCAATAATCAGAATAAAAAAGAGAACATATTTACCCATTTGCTGGCGTTTTAATTGTGCCGGCTCGCCGACATATTCTAAAAAGTTAACTAAGTCAGTCACGACAAGATCAAATTCACTCACACTCAATTCACCCGGACGTTCTAAACTGAGTGAACTGATGACTTGATTCTCTCCCTCAAGAGTATAGTGCGGAACTTGCTCGCCTTGTAACCTCCATAAGACATTAGGCATGCCAACATCTTTAAAAAGAGCATTGTTTGTACCGTGTGTTTTGGTGTCATCACGGTAGAAACTCTTAAGGTATGTATAGAGCCAATCAGAGCCGCGTGAGCGGGCTATAAGCGAGAGATCAGGGGGAACAGTTCCAAACCAGATATTAGAATCATGTTTATCCATTGCTGAAATCATAGAGTCATAAATACTCGCGCCTACAGGTGCGATATCATTTAAAACGACATCTTCGTTTAGTTCTAAATCTTCTGCTATTCGTAAGTAACGAATATGTTTCGCAGAATGACAACCTAAGCAATATGTTACGTAATGTTCAGCGCCACGTTTGAGCGAGGTGTTATCGCTTAGGTCAATATTGGCGTGCATGAGTTCAGTCTTTCCACTTGCAGAACAGGTGACAGCGTACAAGGAAAATATAACAGTTAATAATGTTTTCATATTAATCAAGGCTATCTTTCATTTTTTTGGCCAAATCAACGCTTGCGTTACGTAGGCCTTTAGGGTTAGGTGTTTTTAGATGGAGGGTTTTTCCACTTTTAGTGGTCACAACGGTATCTTGTGTGATTTCGGAAACCACTTGTTTTATTAACGGTATCTTATTCATTAGCGAGTCGTTCGAGGTCAGTCGCTTGGGAACGGTTTTAAATTTTTCCCAGCGCGTATAAATCGGCATTAATAGGAAAAATGAAAAATAGATGACCGTTAATAATCGGGCTGCAATCGTGGCACTGGGTGTCGGTGGTTGCATTCCCAGATAACCTAAGCCAAAAAAGCTAATGACAAAAAGGAGTAATGCTTTTTTGTATATTCCACCTCGATAACGTATCGATTTAACTTTGACAGTATCCAGCCAAGGCAATAGAAATAAAACGAAAATAGCGCCACCCATTGCAAGAACACCTGCAAATTTATCGGGTACTGCGCGTAAGATAGCGTAGAACGGCGTAAAGTACCAAAGCGGTGCAATGTGTTCCGGTGTTTGCAGCGGGTCTGCCGGTATGAAATTGGCATGTTCAAGAAAATAGCCTTCAAGTTCCGGCATATAAAAGAGCACCACGGCAAAAAAGAAGATAAAGACACTAACGCCAACAATATCTTTAACCGTGTAATAAGGGTGAAAAGGAATGCCATCGACAGGTATTCCGTCTGGGCCTTTATTCTCTTTAATCTCAATACCGTCAGGATTGTTAGAACCTACCTGATGAAGTGCGACAATATGTAGAAAAACCAATAAAACCAACACTAATGGAATTGCTGCAACGTGGAAGGCAAAGAAACGATTTAGGGTGGCATCGGCAACGACATAGTCCCCTCTTATCCACAAAGAAAGGTCTTCGCCAATAATAGGGATAGCACTAAAGAGTGAAATGATTACTTGGGCGCCCCAGTAGGACATTTGCCCCCAAGGAAGGAGATAGCCCATAAATGCTTCTGCCATCAGACAGACGTAAATTAACATTCCGAAAATCCAGACTAACTCTCTTGGCTTTTTAAATGAGCCATACAGAAGTCCACGAAACATATGCAAGTAAACGACAATAAAAAAAGCAGATGCACCGGTTGAATGCATATAGCGGATCAGCCAACCCCAGTTAACATCGCGCATGATGTATTCTACTGAATCAAAGGCCAGTGCCGCATCGGGCTTATAGTTGATAGTAAGCATGATGCCGGTGGCAAATTGGTTCACTAAAACCAATAATGCTAAGGAACCAAAGAAATACCAAAAGTTGAAGTTTTTTGGGGCATAGTATTCGGCAAGGTGTTCATTCCATACTTTGGTTAAAGGGAATCGTGCGAGGATCCAATTTACAAAATTATTTAAACGTGGAGAATTCATGCGTTAAGCTCCTCAAGCATTTTCGCCAATTATGATGGTGTTTTCATCAATATATCGATAAGGGGGGATTTCTAAATTTGTCGGTGCAGGCATACTACTGTAGACACGGCCGGCGATATCAAATTTAGAACCATGACACGGACAAAAGAAGCCGCCTTGCCAGTCTTTCCCTAAATCGGTCGGTGCAACTTCTGGACGATAAGTGGGAGAGCAGCCCAAGTGGGTGCAAAGTCCGATAGCAACAAACAGCTCCGGTTTTAATGAGCGGGCTTGGTTTTTAGCTGCTAGCGGTTGAATCGACTCTGTTGAGTTTGGGTCACTCAATTCGCTCTCTAAAGGGGCTAATGTACTCAGAATCGCTTTTGTTCTGTTCAGTATCCAGACTGGTTTTCCTCGCCATTCGACACGAATTAATTGACCGGTCTCCAGTTTGCTAAGGTTAACTTGGACCGGTGCCCCGGTTGCTTTTGCTTTAACGCTGGGTTGCATTTGGGATATAAAAGGGACGGCGACGAACCCTGTTCCTACAGCACCAACAACAGTTAAGGCATTGGTAAGAAATTGGCGTCTTTTTTTGTCTACGCCTGAACTATTCATTACATCTCACTCCTAAAGAAAATTCACAGTTATTATTAACTTGCTCAAAATTGGCTAATATAGCATTAATTGGGTTTTTATTTTAGCCAAATTAGTTTGCCTGATCATGAACGATGAAGTAATGGGACAAGGCTGTTAAAAAAGCTTGGTTTTCTTCTGCTTTACCGACAGTCACGCGTAAGCAATTAGTTAACGGACCTTTGTTGTTTGCAAGACTTTTAACTAAAACCTGTTGTTCTTTTAAAAAAGTGAAAAGTCCGCTTGCACTGTGATTTAAAACCCGGAATAAAATGAAGTTGGCTTCACTGGGGAAAACCTCAAGGTGTGATATTTTTTTGAGTTCTTGCGTTAGGGTGGTTCTTTCTTGGCGAATCAATTGGGTTTGCTGCTCAAAAATAGCGTAGTTGGATAGCGCAAAGAGCGTGCTGATTTGGGTTAGTACGTTGATATTATAGGGTAGACGAATTTTGTTTAGTTGGTTAATGATTTCGTTTTGACCCACCAAATAGCCCAGTCTAAGTCCGGCTAAACCTAATTTGGAGACGGTACGCATAACCAGTAGGTTGTTGAAATCTATGATTTCGGTCATGAACGTGGAATCAGTAAAAGGGGCGTAAGCCTCATCAACAATCACTAACCCAGAGGCATGATTAAGGATTTCCCGTATCTCTGAGGCATTAAACAAATTACCCGTTGGGTTATTCGGGTATGCCAGAAAAATAATCTTAGGCTTTATTTCATCAATAGCCTTGAGAAAACGGGGTAAATCAAGCGCAAAATTATTTGCTTGTAATGGAATGGCGTGAAAGTTAAGGTCTAAGCCGTCACTAATTTGTTGGTACATGACAAAGCTGGGGTCAGGAGCCATGACCGTTGCATTGGGCGTAAGTGCCATTAATAATAGTTGGATAATCTCATCTGAGCCATTGCCGAGTAGAACACCGAGTTCAGTCGGGATTTGATTCATTGCTCTGAGTTTATTGTTTAATTGACGGGCATCAGGATCAGGGTAACGGTTTATTTCACAGTTCCTCAGGGTGTTTAACCATTCATCAGTTAGGTCATTAGGCCAACCATAAGGGTTTTCCATGGCATCTAATTTGATGAATCCATCCGCTTCGGCCACTTGATAGGCGGTCATTGCCAAAATTTTCTTGCGGAAAATAGCGGTACTTAATTTTTTGATGGTTTCCATGGTTTATAACAAGTGAGAGTTGATTTGTTTTTACAGGTTAAAATTCAGGGAATCTTTTTGAGAATTCGGTATTCAGCTGATTGCGCATGCGCAGTTAGACTTTCACCCCGAGCGAGCACGGAAGCAATACGACCCAGCGAGTCCGCACCTGATTTAGAACAATTTATCAAACTCGTACGTTTTTGAAAGTCATAAACGCCCAGTGGCGAGGAAAACTTAGCTGTTCCTGATGTTGGGAGTACGTGGTTGGGCCCGGCACAATAGTCACCCAGTGCTTCAGCGGTATATCGGCCCATGAAAATAGCACCGGCATTGTGAATGAGAGGGGCAAGCACTTCAGGTTTTTCGATGGAGAGTTCAAGGTGTTCAGGTGCAATAATGTTGGCGATTTCTACGGCTTTACTCAGATCAGGGACATGAATGAGAGCGCCTCTTGAGCCAAGAGACTTGCGGATAATGTCTGCTCTTTCTAGGGTGGGTAGGAGTTTATTAATACTTTGGGTGACTTGGGTGAGAAAAGTTTCGTCGGGGGAAATTAAAATAGCTTGGGCATCTTCATCGTGTTCTGCTTGTGAAAATAAGTCCATGGCAATCCAGTCTGGGTTGCTTTGACCATCACAGATAATGAGTATTTCCGACGGACCAGCAATCATGTCAATTCCGACTTGACCGAAGACAAGTTTTTTGGCGGTGGCTACATAAATATTCCCCGGGCCGACAATCTTATCTACCGCAGGAATGGTTTCTGTGCCGTAGGCTAAGGCGGCAACCGCTTGGGCGCCGCCAATAGTAAAAACACGATCGACACCGACCAGATAGGCAGCGGCTAATACCAATGTGTTTTGGTTGCCTGATGGCGTTGGTGTGACCATTAAAATTTCATTGACTCCCGCGACTTTTGCCGGGATAGCATTCATCAGGACGGAAGATGGGTAGGCTGCCTTACCGCCGGGCACATAAATACCGACCCGATTAAGAGCGGTAATTTGTTGACCTAAACGGGTGCCGTCAGCTTCTTGGTACTGCCAGGATTGTAGTTTTTGGTGTTCAGCATATTGGCGTATTCGTTTAGCGGCCACAGATAATGCACCAGACCAGTCAGCAGGAAGACTGTCCCAGGCGGCTTTTAGGGTTGCTCTTGGAATTTCAAGGCCATCAGCATGGTGGATATGATTTTGGTCAAATTGGTGGGTATATTCAAGTAGCGCGCTATCGCCTTGGCTTCGAACAGTGGAAATAATTTGAAGCACTGTTTGGT
>DTSI01000014.1 GCA_012965425.1 Methylococcaceae bacterium | reverse complement strand
ATCATAGGTGATGTGATTTTATCTGATCATGTATCAATTTGGCCGATGGCCATCGTGCGTGGGGATGTTCAACAGATTACGATAGGTGAGGCTTGTAATATTCAAGACGGGTCGGTTCTACATGTATCCCATGATAGTCCTTATGCGCCTGGGGGGTTCTCATTGACATTGGGCGTGGGTGTTACGGTAGGGCACCGTGCGGTTTTGCATGCTTGTACGATTGGTGATAATTGTTTGATTGGTATCGGTGCTGTTGTTATGGATGGGGCGGTGTTAGATGATTTTGTGATGCTGGGTGCCGGAGCGCTGGTGCCTCCGGGTAAGCATCTGGAAAGTGGGTATTTATATCATGGTTCACCCGTGCGTAAGGTCAGGCAGTTAACGGCAGCGGAAAAAGATTACCTCACTTATTCTTATAAGCATTATAAGCAACTGAAAGATCAGTATTTAAGTGAGCAAGAACAATAATAATCGTGGAGTCTTGGCAGTGCTTACACTTAAGATGATCGTTGGTTAAAGACGGTCGTTCATTAATGCCTCGATGATGGGTTGTGTTACCGGGCGAATGCCACGCCATAAGTAGAATGCTTCGGCCGCTTGTTCAATGAGCATACCGAGACCGTCTAGGCTTTTGTTGGTGAATTGTTGTCCCCACAACACAAAGGGGGTGGCTTTGTTACTGTAGGCTAGGTCATAACAAGTAGTCTGTGTATTCAGTAGACCGTCGGGTAAAGGCGGTAATTGGTTGCTCAGACTAGCAGATGTTGCATTTAATATAAGATCAAATTTTTGTCCGGGTATTTCTGAAAAACCACCGCCAATGATTGGGACTGTATGGGCAAATTCCAGCGCTAATTGCTGTGCTTTTGAGGGTGTACGGTTAGCGATCACAATTTGTTGGGGGGTTTGCGCTAATAGCGGCGCAAGAATTCCTCGGGTTGCTCCCCCGGCACCGAGAATTAGAATATTACTAGCCTTGAGCGATACTTGATGGTTTTGAGTGAGATCAAGAACCAGTCCAATACCGTCAGTGTTATCACCTAATAGTGAGCCATCTGGTTGTTGAATAATGGTATTAACGGCTTTGGCGTGTTGCGCACGATCGGTTAAATGGTCGACAGCCTGGCAGGCGATTTCTTTGAGTGGAACCGTGCAGTTAATGCCTTTTCCCCCTTGCTTAAAGAAATCGTTGAGTTGGGTGTTGAATTGTTCAGCGGAGACTTGTTGGGCGCTGTAGTGAAGTTTTTGACCTGTTTGTTCAGCAAAATTTTGGTGAATGAAAGGCGATTTACTATGATTGATGGGGTCGCCAAAGACGGCGTAGCGATCAAGTTTAGTCATGTTCTTTTAGCCATTGGGCAATGTTTTTTGCATAATAGGTCAGAATCGCATCAGCGCCGGCTCTTTTGAAGCCTAACATAGACTCCATCACGGTATTTTTTTCATTAATCCAACCGTTCTGTGCGGCGGCTTTTAACATGGCATATTCACCGCTGACATGGTAGGCAAAAGTAGGTGTTTTAAATTCTTGTTTGATGCGATAGATTATATCCAGATAGGGTGTGCCTGGCTTTACCATAACGATGTCAGCACCTTCGCTCAAGTCCAGAGCGACCTCTTTTAAGGCTTCATGGGTATTGCCGGGATCCATTTGGTAGCTATTTTTATCAGCGTTTCCAAGTGCAGCCTTAGAACCTACTGCATCGCGAAATGGCCCGTAAAAATTGGAAGCATACTTGGCAGAGTAGGCGAGAAGTTGCGTGTTGCTATAGCCGTGTTCTTCAAGCGCTTGACGGATCGCGCCAATCCGGCCATCCATCATATCGGACGGTGCCAGAATATCAGCGCCTGCTTGTGCATGAGAGAGCGCTTGTTTGACTAAAACCGTAATAGTTTCATCATTTAAGACATAGTTTTTTTCATTAATAAGGCCATCTTGGCCGTGTGCGGTGTAGGGGTCTAGGGCTACATCAGAAATAAGGCCTAAGTCCGGGCATTGTGCTTTTAATGCTCTGATAGCACGTTGAATAAGGCCGTCAGGGTTGTGGGCTTGTTCGGCATCTTCTGATTTAGCCGTGGCGTCAGGCACAGGGAATAAGGCGACCGCAGGAATACCTAATTGCAGAATTTCTTGTGCTTCATCAATGAGCCGGTCAATTGAAAGCCGGTTAATCCCGGGCATTGAGGGGATGGGTTCAGATAAATTGTGACCTTCAATAATAAATAAAGGGTAAATTAAGTCATCGGCAGTTAACCGTGATTCACGAACCAAACGCCTGGAAAAGCTGCTACTACGTAGACGTCGCATACGTGTTGTAGGGAAATGAATATTATTTTCCATGGTTTGCAGATAAAATATACAGTTGAATGTTGATAAATTGCATTGTATCAGGGATTGATAATAAAAATTTGCCGATAGTATGGAAGATCGCTTAACAGGAATTTAATGAGTCTAAAAATGAAAAAATATAACATCGGGAACGGCGTGGGGATTTTGCTATTAGTTTTATGGTTAACGCCTTTAAAGGGAGTAGTGGCAGCTGATTTATTAGCACCTCAAGTTGTTTTAAAGGAAGCATCTGTACGGTTCAAAGCCAGCTTAGAGGATGAAACTGTTAGTAAAGACTTTCTCAGCGTATACAATAACGTGACAGTAATTGTTGAGCCTTGTATTGATTTTGAGCGTATTTCAAGATTAGTTCTGGGTAAGTTGTGGAAAAAGGCGACGCCTGAACAACGGGTTATTTTTAAGCAAGAATTCAAGGTGAAATTACTTCGAACCTATACGCGTGCATTTCTGGAATTTAAAGAATGGTCTATTCGTTATTTGCCGTTGAGAATGGCTAAAGAGGCTAAAAAAACGGTTGTCAAAACAGAAGTTTTACAGCCAGGCGTCCAACCTATCGCAGTTAATTATCGAATGTATCTGAAACAAGGGACTTGGTTGGTCTACGATATTATTATTGAAGGTGTCAGTTTGGTTACTAATTACAGAAGTAGTTTTAAGGGGCAGGTTAAGAGGGTTGGTTCCTTAGACGCGATGATCGATAAATTACGAAAGAATAATCTAGCGGTCTTGGCGCCTTGAGGATTAATAGACGGGTATTTGATGGTAAATAATGGCATCCCGGATAGATTCAATATTCTCTAAGCCGCTTGTAGAGGTGGCAGATTTTAAATTTGATGCCTCTGTCGTGACTGTTTTTCCGGATATGATCCAGCGATCTGTGCCGGGTTATAGGGCCATGATTTCGGCGATTGGTCTGTTGGCTGAGCGCTTTGTTCAACCGGAGAGTATTTGTTATGATCTTGGTTGCTCCTTAGGTGCTGCTACGTTATCAATGCGGCATCAAATAACTGAGTTGGCATGTGAAATTATTGCTGTTGATAATTCACCGGCAATGGTGGAGCAGTGCCAGCAGCTAGTTGAAGAAGATGATGGTTTAATACCGGTTCAGGTGATCGAAGCAGATGTGCGAGATGTCGTTATTGGGAGGGCCTCTGTCATTGTACTTAATTTTACCCTGCAGTTTTTGCCACTTAGCGATCGTTTGTCGCTATTAACGAATGCTTATCAGGGATTGTTACCGGGCGGCATTCTTATTTTGTCGGAGAAGTTACAATTTTCTGACGATCGCCAGAATGAATTACATACGGAAATGCATCATATTTTTAAGAAGGCTAATGGTTATAGCGATCTTGAGATAAGTCAGAAACGGTTGGCACTTGATAATATCTTATTGCCTGAAACGTTAGCAGATCACCAAAGCAGACTTCATCGTATTGGTTTTGAGAGCAGTGAGGTTTGGTTTCAGTATTTCAATTTTGCCTCGATATTAGCGTTGAAATGATTGATTATCGACCGTTATTTGAAGTTCTGACGGAGGGGAATGCTCAACAATGGGTGCAATTATTGCCCACTCAAATGGAGCAGGCATTAAGTCAGTCAAAACACGGTAGTTTGACGGCTTGGAAAGATATTGTCGAGGCGTTGCCAGAAGGCTTTGGCTCGCTAGAAGGGCTTAGAAACGGTGTGGTAACGATTGGTCATGCCACGGATATGATGCCGGCCGTGCAAGAGGATCTGAAGGAAAAGCTACATGTTTTTCATCCTTGGCGCAAAGGACCGTTTAATGTTTTAGGTATTCCTATTGAAACGGAGTGGCGTTCTGATTGGAAATGGGACCGACTTAAAGCAGCGTTAACGCCACTGTGTAATCGCTTGGTGTTGGATGTGGGCTGTGGTAATGGTTATCACTGTTGGCGAATATTAGGTGAACAAGCCAAAATGGTTGTTGGCATCGACCCGACATTGGTTAATGTAATGCAATTTCAGGCTATCAGAAAACTCTATGGGGAAGCACCCATCTATGTGCTGCCGTTGACATTAGAGCAGTTACCGCCGTCTTTGGCATTGTTTGATACTGTTTTTTCGATGGGTGTTTTATACCATCGACGCTCACCGATTGATCATTTGCAGGCCTTGCGTAGTTGTTTGCGTCCGGGGGGGGAGTTGGTTTTGGAAACCTTGGTGACGGAAGGAGATTGTTATCATGTGATGATGCCTGGAGAACGTTACGCCAAAATGCGTAATGTTTGGTTTTTACCGAGTTGTGAGGCTTTGATCCTTTGGTTAAAACGATGTGGGTTTAAAAATGTTCGGTTAATTGATGTCAGTCAAACAACTGTAGATGAACAGCGCCGTACGGAGTGGATGACTTTTAATTCATTACAAGATTTCTTAGATCCTGATAATCAGGACTTGACCTGCGAAGGGATGCCGGCGCCTAGGCGTGCTATTATTATTGCAAATAATCCATAAAGAAGAGATGAACATGAAAGACCCTACGGTAGGATTTGTTAGTTTAGGTTGTCCTAAGGCTTTGGTTGACAGCGAGCGTATTCTGACAACATTGCGGACTGATGGCTATCAGATCGTTGCTAATTATGATACGGCTGATTTAGTTGTGGTGAATACCTGTGGTTTTATTGATGCTGCTGTTGAGGAATCACTGAATAGTATTGGGGAAGCTATTACCGAGAACGGTAAGGTTATCGTGACCGGTTGTTTAGGTTCCAGAGAAGATGAAATACGCGCTAAATACCCTCAAGTTTTGAGTGTGACAGGAGCGCATGCTTATGATCAGGTGGTCGCTGCTGTTCATGATCATCTTCCCATTGTTTCAGATCCTTATAAAAATTTAGTGCCGCCACAAGGTGTGAAATTGACACCCAGTCATTATGCTTATTTGAAAATATCGGAGGGCTGTAATCACCGCTGTACATTTTGTATTATTCCTTCCATGCGGGGTGACCTAGTGAGTCGTTCGATTGACGATGTTTTGGTGGAGGCTGAAAAACTTGTGGCAGCAGGTGTTAAGGAGTTGTTGGTGGTCTCTCAAGATACTAGTGCTTACGGCGTAGATATTAGTTATCAGGAAAGTCATTGGCGCGGTCAGACCTGGAAAACGCAGTTTTATGATTTGGCACGGGCATTGGGTGAATTAGGGGTGTGGGTGCGAATGCATTATGTTTATCCTTACCCGCATGTGGATAATATCATTCCGTTAATGGCAGAGGGTAAAGTCTTACCGTATTTGGATATACCTTTTCAACATGCGAGTCCTCGGATTTTAAAATTAATGAAACGCCCGGCCGCGACAGAAAATAATTTAGAACGGATTCAAGCATGGCGCAAGATTTGTCCTGAAATTGTTATTCGTAGTACTTTTATCGTCGGCTTTCCGGGGGAAACGGAAGCTGAGTTTGAGTTGTTATTAAACTTTCTGACCGCCGCACAATTAGATCGCGTGGGGTGTTTTACCTATTCGCCGGTTAAGGGTGCTGTTGCTAATGCGTTAGCAGATCCGGTTCCTGAACCGGTAAAAGAGGAACGATTAAAACGCTTTATGGCACATCAGGCTGAAATTAGTGCGGCTAAAATGAAAAATCGTATTGGCACGATTGAACAAGTGTTAGTCGATGAGGTGGTCGACGAAGGTGCCGTTGCCCGCAGTCGTTTTGATGCACCAGAAATAGATGGTCAGGTTTTTATTGATGGTGCTACAGACCTACAGGTAGGCGATTGGGTTAAGGTCGAAATAGAAGATGCGGATGCACATGATTTGTGGGCTAAATTGATTTAAGTATACGACTGACAGGAGAGCGTCCAAATCAGCGCACCGTGTTTTGGGTTAATGTTGTTTAATCCACTGGCTGGTTTTTTCTGTCAATTCGGCCATCACCATTTCTGGATTTTTATTTAGGCGTTTTAATAGCTTAAATGAATGGTCGCCGCCGTCCACAATCGTTAAGGTGGGTTGGTTTGATAATTTTGAGAGTGATGCTTCCAATAAGGTTATTTTTCCCAGCGTATCGCGTGTTCCTTGGAAAAATAATAAAGGACAGGTGATTTGAGGAAAATGTTCATTTTTTAAACGATCCGTTTTTCCAGGAGCATGCAGCGGGTAACCATAGACGATAGTTCCCCCTAACGTTAAATCAGTGTTAGCAGCAAAATGGGTTGCGTATCGTCCCCCCATGCTTTTACCGGAAATAAACAATTGTTCAGGATTAATTTGGGTTTTTTCCAAGACAAAATTAATAACAGCTTGCCAAGTGGTTTCTAGAATGAGTGGACGATCGGGGGCTTTTCGGCCGTTTTCCATATAGGGGAAATTAAACTTAATGGTAAGGATGTCTTTTTCGGCCATTTGCTCGTGTAGTTGGCTGATAAAGGCAGATGTCATACCGTGACCTGCGCCGTGTGCAATAATCAATATTCTGGTGTAATCATTCGGAGTATGCCAAACGGAAGAAATTGATATTTTTTCATTGACGGGAATAGTGACGTTTTCTTTTTTCATGGGCGGCGTGCTATTTTGATGACTGCATTTATTGCTATTGTAAATGGAGTCTGGGTCAAGTAAGTTCTAAAAAATCAGTCATAGCCGGATAGTTAAGTATAACGGGTTGTGGTAAGGGTTTAAGCGGGGTTTTGACTGTTGAAGAACACACACTCAACATCAAATTCAGCCTGTGTTTTCTTTAATAATGCTTGAATGCCAAATTGTTCTGTCGCATGGTGTCCGCCGGCGAACATGTGAATTCCTGATTCTTGGCTTTCATGCCAATCATGCTCGCTGATTTCACCGGTGATATAGCCGTCTAAACCTTGTTCTGAGGCCAGTTTCCAGTCACTGTTGGCACCGCCAGTAATAATTCCAATGGAATCAATAAAAGATGTTTTGTTCGCCGAGGCAAGAATGACAGGATGGTTTAACAGGAGTGCTAAACGATCAGCTAATTGCTGCGCGGTTAACGTAGCAATTAGCTGACCTTGGATGCCGGTCGGACAGCCTTGGTAGTTACCAAAGGGTTCAATGTTTTGCAAATGGAGGTGTTTACCTATTTCAGCTGCATTACCCATAGCCAAATTAGCATCTAGAGGAAGGTGATAACCCAGTAAATTGATTTGGTTGTTAACCAGTGGAAAAATGCGCCTGGCAAAGGGACCTGTTAAAGGTTTTGCCCCATGAAAGGACCAAAAAAGACCGTGATGAACGATTAAAGCATCTGCTTTAAAATCAACAGCTTGTGAGATTGATTCTGCCGTTGCGGAAACAGCGAAGGCAATTTTTTTGATTTCATGGGTACCTTCAATTTGCAGGCCATTGGGCCCATAGTCTTGAAAATCACTGACCTTTAACAAAGCGTTATAAAATGCGATTAATTGGTTACGAGATACGGCCATGGATTTGCTCTGATTGAGAGGGCTTAGATAACGTCATAAAAGGTTTCCAGATAGACTTGAACGTTGCTGTTAAATGCGGGGCATTTTCGGCAACCAGTTGTGATATTTTAGCACTTGAAACCCACTGGCCTTGGTCAATCTCATCCCTGCAGAGCATAAAAGGGCCATTATGCTGGCAGCAGTAGACGTGAATAAATTCCATGCCATTTTCATAAGAAGGGCTAAGCTTAAATAACAATTCTGGGGGGGTGTTTAGTGTTACGCCTAATTCTTCATGGACTTCTCGGGTAATACAATCCTTATACTCTTCACCAGCATCGACATGACCCGCAGCAGAACTATCCCATAAGCCAGCATTAATATCTTTTTTATGTGAACGTTTTTGTAAAAAAAGTTCTTGTTTTTGGTTGAATATCAGAATGTGAACAGCGCGGTGGCGCAATCCTAACCGGTGTATTTCATCCCGGTCTCTAATTTCAATGACCTTATCCTGTTCATCAACGACAGCCAGTTGTTCTTTTTTCATGGTTGTAAATAGCTGGTTTATAGTTTTTTTAGGTGTTGTTTTAACTCTTTTTTGTTGGGGTCAATGCTAGGTTCTTGGGTAAGCATAAGAATGCAAGGGTTGCGCAGAGTAAAATATTGCAGCCTAAAATTGTAATGGCATGGTTAGGGTGTAATGAGAAAGATGTCGATAAGGTGTATAAGCCTATCGCGCACAGCATAGCAATGTTTTGTGAAAATCCCTGAAGGGCAACGGCTCGACCACTTCCGATACTTTGGTGGCCAAGGGCTTGTAGGGTTGTATTAATAGGGACAATATAAAGTCCACCCATAAAGCCGATGAGCATCAGCGTAATACGGGCGGGAATCAGCAGAGTGACCAGGCTCAAGATGATTATTAAAACGCCCATAAAATAAGCAGGAATTAGTACTCTACGCAATTTATCAAAGGGGATAAGCCGTGGGACTAATGAAGAACCTAAAATAATTCCGATGGCAAGAAAGAAGGTGAGTTCGGCAATCTCACTGGCATTAGTTAACTGCAGCGTTAACGGTGCCCAGGCAATTATGATGACCCGAAGTGTTGCGGCGGTTGCCCAGAATATCGCTGCATTGACTAAGGCGAACCGGCAAAGCGGGTGGGTGAAAAACCCTTTAAGTTGTGCTATGAAAACAGAAATGCCGGTTGTTAGTGTACGGGGGGATGGCTTTGATTTCGGGAGGAGTAGCGTAATGGCTGCGGAAGTTATAAACAAAATAAGCACAGTTATGAGCGCTTGTTCAATGGACTGATCGGCAATTCTGGCGCCAATAACCATTCCGGATAAAACCGCAAGAATAGTCGATCCCTCAACCCAACTGTTGGCCTTTAGTAAGGCTTGTTGCTGGCTATATTCGGGTAAGATGCCGTATTTTGCAGGGCTGTAAAGTGCGGCGCCAATACCAATGATTCCGTAGGCGATGATGGGTTCAATGGCGAGAAATAATAAAAATGCACCCGAAGCTTTGATGAGGTTTGCAATGATCAGTATTTTAGGTTTGGGATAACTATCTGCAATTGCACCCACCCAAGGTGCGAGTAGAACAAAGGCAATAAGAAAGACGGCTTGTAAAGCCGGAATATACCAACTTGCCGCCGCTGAGGTTTGCAAAACAATCGCGATAACGGTAAACAAAATTGCGTTATCAGCAAAGGCTGATAAAAATTGTACGATCAGTAATATCAGAATATTTTTGTCCATGAGATTGACTGACGGGTTTGTTATTTTTGATTAGTGGCCGCGGCGGCTATCAGTTTTGTAACAGCAGGGTAGTCAGTCTTACCGGTCGCGAGGGTGGGGATTTCGTACTTAAAGATAATTGTCTTGGGTATATTCAGGGTGCTTAATCCTTGTGCTTTGAGTGTTGCCGTGAGCGCTTTAAGTGTTGCCTCTTTCTGTGTGGTTAATAATATGATTTGTTCACCTTTCTTGAGATCAGGGGCTGTTGTTGCGGCATGTTGTGAATCAGGCCAAGTTGCCCCCGCTAGTTTTTCGACAACCGCAAGGGAAATCATTTCACCTCCGATTTTTGCAAATCGTTTGCTGCGACCGCAGATGGTTAGGAATCCGTTTGCACTGACGGTGACTATATCGCCGGTGTTATACCAGCCGGGACCAAAGGGCGAGGAGGGGGGGGCCAATTCCCCGGGCGCATCAGAGAGTAGATAACCTAGCATGATATTACTACCGGAAACGTGGAGTTGTTGGCCGGAGTTAATCCCTGGAATTGTTTCTAGCTGATAATCGATTCCGGGTAAAAACTGTCCTACAGAGCCAGCTTGATAGTGCGTGGGGCTATTAACGGAGAGTACCGGACTGGTTTCAGTTGTACCGTAACCTTCGAAGATTCGAATGCCGAATTTGTCTGACCAAAGCTCACGAGTATTTCGTTGTAAGGCTTCTGCACCAGCAAAAACATAACGAATACTTTGAAAGTCATACGGGTGTGCCGCTTGACCATAGGCAGATAAAAAAGTGTTGGTGCCAAAAAAGACGGTGGCATTTAACTCGTAGGAAATTTCAGGAATAAGATTAAAATGTAACGGGGTTGGGTAAAGGAAGGTTTTCATGCCATTCAATACCGGCAACAGTGTGCCGACGGTAAAACTAAATGAATGAAACATGGGTAATACATTTAAGACGATGTCCTGCGGTGTAAAACTGATCACCGAGGCTAATTGACTGTGGTTGGCTAAGATGTTTTGGTGTGATAATACCACGCCTTTGGGCGTAGCTTCTGAGCCTGAAGTAAATAAGATAATGGCCCTATCTGTTGGTTTGGGAGTGATTTTATTATAAATAGATTGGGCAAAGTAACATTGATATAAGGCGAGAAGCTTGTCTGTAATGGCGACGCTTTCAATGAGATCTTCCAGAAAAATGACTTTAACTGAGGCCGTTAATTTTTCAATATCAGCATCCAGTTTTGCCAGTGAAATAAATCGGCGTGAAGTGACTACCGTTTTGATAACAGCGGTTTCGCAGACAGAAATCATTCCGGCAGAGCCCATGGAAAAGTTGATCATTGCGGGGACGCGGTTATACAGTTGTAACCCAAGAATAACATTCAATGTTTTGGTTGAATTGGGTAGTATTATACCGATGGTTTCCGTCTCGCTGGTCCATCGTTTGAGCAGGTTGCCTACGATAAAGGTCCGGGTTATCAGGGCATTGTAATGTAAAGGTTGGCGATCTATATCCTCTGCAATGAGGTGTGCCCCGCCATGGCGTCGTCGAGCCTCGAGTAGGGCAGAAAAAACAGTTTGTTGGTATCGGCTACTGGCAAACATCATCCCTGTCATTAAAGCTGTTATTTGTTGGCCACTGTAAGAATGTCTTGCGCGTCCTTTAAGATCATCCGGTGGCGTAATGAAACTATGGGGTTGTATATGAATGGTTATTTTTGGAAAGAGTTGCAATCGGTGTGTTTTCTTAAGACGGGAAAAGTAACTGTATTGGGAACCCTCTAAGCGGATTGGGAGTACGGCGGCCTGAGTTTTATTGGCAACCATGCCGGTACCCTCGTATATTTTCATCAAGGAACCGGTGATAGTAATTCGGCCCTCTGGAAAAATCACTGTTTTTTGGTCTGTTTTTATGAAGTTGACCAGAGATTTTAGAGATAAAGGATTAGTATTGTCCATGACAAAAACCTGCGCTAACCCAAGAAATAATTTAATGAGTCGGTTTTTGGCAATTTGAGTATTAATTGCAAAGGTTACGTCATCAGGTAAAAAAACGCCCAGGAGTAGTGGATCGAGAAATGAGGTGTGATTAGCAATAATTAAAACGCGTTTACCCGCTTTATGGTAGTTATCCATACCATGAACTTCTACCTTAAAAATCCAGGTTAAGAAGGGTTGTAAAAGGGTTTTTAAGACAGCTTTCATATTGGCTCCTGTTTTTTTTATGATAACAGAAACTTAAAATAATCCCACTACAAGGATTTAGAGCATTTTAGAGGGTCAAGGCATGTTTTTTATCGTAATTAAGTTGTATTGACGGGCTCAAATTGAGCGAAACAAAATGATCGGTAGTATAATCCATAACATTATACAAGGTTTAAGGCTGTCATTAAGGCGACAGGATTATGAAAATAGATTCAATTCGCTTCAAGAACATTAACTCATTTAAAGGTGAATGGCTGGTGGATTTTAATGAATCGCCGCTTTCTGAAACGGGGGTTTTTGCCATAACCGGACCGAATGGTTCGGGTAAGAGTAGTATTCTGGATGTAATAACTTTAGGGTTATATGGGGAAACGATTAAGTTTGACCAACCTTCCAATTTTGTTGTTACTAAGCAAGAGGATGAAAGTTTCTGTGAAGTTTCTTTTTCTTTAGGGGAACGAAAATTTCAATCCCGGTGGTCAATTAAATGTAAAGAGGGTCAAGTAAGAATACCTGAAATGCAAGTTATTCATCTTAATGGTGCGCAGGAAATAATTGCAAGTCAACCGGCAAAAGTACGGGCATTTATTGCTGATTTGACGGGCATGGATTTTCGAAGATTTACGCGTTGCATTATTTTGGCACAAGGTGATTTTTCTGCTTTTTTGAAGGCGCTTGATAATGAGCGTATGGATATTCTTGAAAAAATAATAGGGACAGAAATTTATACCGATTATAAGCAGAACATTGTTTCAGATGTTGAACAGCAGCAACAGCGTTTAGATCAACTGATGGTGCAGTTGAACGAAATAAAATTATTAACACCGGCAGAATTAGAGGCCAGTCGGCTTGATTTGGCAGATTTTAAGGCACAAAGTGTTAGTTTTAGTCATGAGAAAAAAGTATTCGAGCAGCAGTTAGAACAATGCACTGAGGTTGAATTGGTTGAAAGGGATGTTGACCGGATTGCTGAGGATATTGACGGTAATCAGGCAGAAGTTAGTCAATTAAAAAATAGTTTGTTGAAGTTAGAGCAATTCACTGAGCTTGATCAAGTTCTCATGCAACTCAAGGAATCTGATAATACCGGAGAGCAAATTAATCAATACCAAAAGGAGTTATCTGTTTTACAAACAGAGATCACTGCGCTTGAAAATGAATTAGAGCAACGTGGAGCTGTGGATCGTTTGGATGTTGCCCCGAATGAGCAAGCGCTCGCAAGACCGGTTGACGATATTGATAAATTGAAGTCTCAATTAGGACAGATTCGATTAGATAAAGGGTCTGAGGAAACCTTGTTACAAACGTTGGATGACCAGATTCAGGAGAAAAAGGTTATCCTAGAGACAGTGAATATTTGGCTAAAAAACCGATCAATGGATAAAACATTGATCGATGATTCACCTGACATTTTAGCCTTGAAAAATAGTCGGTTAGAGATTGATGGGCTCAAAGAAAAAAAGAAAACGGCAGCGAAAAATATCAAGCAAATCTTAACGGCTAATAAAAAACGGCAGAATGAAATAAAGTGGCTAACCAAGTTGAGCGAACAGTCTGAGGATAGCATTGCTAAGTTAAAAAATAAGCGTGACACCTTGATGGATGGAAAAAGTCTTGAGGATGTTATAAGCCTTGAAGAAGAACAAAATAATCGGGATCAGACGGTTCAGGAATTACAAGCACTCTCGTTTAAGTTTAAGTTATTTAATCAAGATAAAGCGGGGGGCTGGTTTCGCAAATTGCCTGTTAAGATTGAAATTCCGGCTGGATTAGCAAGCGACTATGAACAACTATTGATTGAATTAGAGCAAGAACAAAAGATTCAGAATGCTTTGCAGAAAACGGTCTCCTGGGAAATTCAAATTCGAAAGCATTACGCGGATAGGGATGCTTTGTTAGACGGCGAACCGTGTGGTTTATGTGGAGCATTAGATCACCCCTTTGCGGGCTCTTTGCCAGAAACAGGTGATTCCAGACAATTATTAGCCGATCAGAGTGCTAAGGTTGATGATCTTCGAGGCAGTGCAAATCAAATGAAAAGTCAGCTAAAAGAGTACCATGATTTTCAAGAGCAGTGCCGAGAAGATGAGCGTGAGCGCTCAGCTATGAAAGCCGAATGGGCTCATGTCTGCACGCGATTAAATATTGTTAGCAGTGAGTTGACGATTGATAATTTAAAGGCCTTGAAAAAGCTGAAAGTTCGGGAACAAAATAATCTAAAGCACATTCAGAAAATCATAAAAAATCACAATGTGTTAATGCCTAAGTTAGAAAAACACAATCAACAATTAATAACGTTTAGAGTCGAACTTAAAGCCTTAGCAGACCAAGAAATAAGTTTGCCGGTACAATATGATTCTGAGGGCGAAATTCAATCTTCACCGGTAAAAATTATAGAGATAGAACTGAAAAATGCTTTAGAGGTAGAGCAGGATTTATTAGCTAATCTGGTGGAAAAAATAAAAGTATTAGGAGAACAAGTACCGGCTAAAGGGCGTGAAGATAAGTTGATTACTCGTTTAAATCAGCGGCGACAGGATTTTCAGGTTTATGCATTACGGCGGACTGAATTAACCACTGAATCGGCCGAATTAGAACACAAACGCACTCAATGTCAGGAAGAAAATACACTATTATCTGAAAAATTAGAAGGCTATACAACACAACTCAATGTGGCTGAAACAATGCGCTTGCATGTCAGGTTGTATGAGAAACAAGAAGAAAGTACAGCAATTGGTGGGAAAGTTCAGGCACGTAAAGAAGAGCGTGACCGGTTAACTAAAAAAACCATGGAAATATTAACTGATAAGGGTATCGCAGATCCAGATGAAGTACACGTGCTTGCTAATCAAAAACAGCGCATACCCCAGATCCAAGCAACATTGCTTGACTTAGATGCCAGTAAAGTTGGGTTACAAGCTAAGCATACTGAGAAAAAGGCTGAATTAACGCAATTACAGAGTGAATTTGAGTTGAGTCGGCATGACATAGAACAGAGCTTGCAGGAGATAGAGAATAAATTAAGTATTGCCGAGCAAGAATCCCATCATGTGGAAAGTATCTTGGCTCAGCAGGTCAATTTGGTACGTAATGCTGATGAAATTAATCAGAAAATAGAACAACAGCAACAGTGTGCTGATGACTCAAAGAAGGTACTTGCTGAGTTTGAATTGGAAGATAGTCGGGTAGTTAGAAAGCGAATTCAGCAGGATATTGCCAGTAATCTACTGAAGATTAGCAATGAATATCTGGAAAAAATTAGTGGCCGTTATAGTTTAAGTCAAATCAAAGAAAAGCAAGGCTTGGCTTTGGCGGTTATTGACTCTTTACAAGAGAATAAACAACGTTCAACGAAGACGTTATCCGGAGGCGAAACTTTTATAATTAGTTTATCGTTGGCACTGGGACTTTCTGAAATAGCAAATTATGGCCGCGCCGTAGATTCTTTGTTTATTGATGAAGGTTTTGGAACTTTAGACGATGAGGCCTTATATGTTGTCTTGAGTACGCTTGAAAATTTGCGTCATGAAGGAAAATTAGTGGGTGTTATCTCCCATGTGCAGGAATTACAAGAGCGGGTTAAGACGCAAATAAGAATGAGTCGTGATCAAGGTGGTTTTAGTCGCTTGGAAGTAGTCGCCTAGTTTTGGGCGTGATGAACTATTAATTGTTTAAAACAGCTTTGGTATTTTGGTCGCATTTTTGGCCAGGCAAGTTCTGTTAAGTTAAGGTTAGGTTTTAATGATTGTTGTTTTTTTTGTGCCAGAGTGAGTAATAGCCGGCAAAGTGCAGCGGCTTCTTTTTCTGGGTTATCCGGGTAGCTGGCATAACGAAAATGCTTGTCGAACAGTTCACAGTAGGATAAACGATCGGGCACTGCAGGCATGCAGCCCGATGCGACTGCATTCAAAATTGATAAGCCTTGAAATTCATGAAGTGATGTTGAAATGACGATGTCGGCATTTGCCAATACGTTTTGGTAATGGCTAAGATCCTCTATGTAGTCAATTATTCCCAGTGAGCCTGCAAATTCAGTTTGTATTTTTTCAAAAATCAGTGGGCTTTTTCTGAATCGTTCGCCCAGTAAATGCAGCCTGAATTTAATCGTTGATTTTTCTAACTTTTTGAGCGTTAAATAAAGTCGTTCAGGGGCTTTATCAAATTCCCAACGATGATTCCAGACTAGGGTGAGAGGCTCGGTATTGTTTTTGGGCCTTTGTTGAAAGAATGCTGACGCGATGGGCACGGGTAGAATAGAGGATTTTTTTTCTAGTTGGCTAATGATTTCTAACGGGGCATGATCGGGCATTTTTTGTAAAAGTTGTTGACCACCGGTTAGGAAAGTTTGTTGATTGTAAATGGAATTAAAAGCGATGTGGTCAGCGGCAAGCGCACTGTATAGGCTAGTAATTTGGGCATCAATAGAGGGTTTAGGTTGCTGGGGGCTGTCTGGGTAGGCAAATTGGTTTTCATGAAAATAGACGAGGGTCGGTATAGACGTGAGAGTGGGAACAAGGCCTCTTAACGTTGCAAGATCAACCATTGATGTTGCGATTATAAAATCATAAGGTTGATTGAGTGTGGTGTATTGTTCGGCAAACCAACTTAAAGGATTTCCTCTGATTCGCCAGTTAAAAAAGCGAGGGGGCAAGATTAACTGGGTCCAGTGAATGTTATTTAAGTTTTCTCGGAGGCTTTCTCGCCAGTAGCGGTGGCTGCTGGCATCATAGGCTGATAATAAGAGTGCTTTCATGCGGTTATCAGTGTTTTTGTCTGGGTGTTATTGTGAATCTTCATGGTTAATTGGATTCTGTTACGTGTTGGCTCAACGCTTAAAACGCAGACTTTTACAATTTCACCGGTTTTAACAATTTGTCTGGGATCTTTTACAAAAGTATTCGCTAATTCTGAGATGTGGACTAAGCCATCTTGGTGTACGCCGATGTCAACGAAGGCACCGAAATTAGCGACATTGGTCACAACCCCTTCCAGAATCATGCCGGGTAAAAGATCGGATGGTTTTTCAATCCCTGTTTTAAATTGAGCACTTTTGAACTCGGGGCGAGGATCGCGCCCGGGTTTTTTGAGTTCAGAAATAATATCTAGAATAGTCGGCAGGCCAAATTGTTGAGTAATCAATTTTTGAGGGTCTACTGAAGATAGTATGTGTTCATTACTGATGAGCTGTGTTATTTGCTTGCCTGTTTGCTGGGCGATGGTTTTGACAATAGGGTAGCATTCAGGGTGAACAGCAGAAGCATCTAATGGGTTTTTACCATTTATAATTCTCAAAAAACCGGCCGCTTGTTCATAGGCTTTATCACCGAGGCGTGGAACTTTTTTAAGTTGTGAGCGGCTTTGGAAGGCACCTTTTTCATTGCGGTAATTAACAATATTTTCGCTAACACTTTCAGTCAGGCCTGAGACCTGTCTTAATAAGGCGGCGGAAGCCGTATTAACATCAACGCCTACAGCATTTACGCAGTCTTCAACCACCGCATTCAGGCTTCGCGACAGGCTGGTTTGATTGACATCGTGTTGGTATTGACCGACGCCAATCGCTTTCGCTTCAATTTTAACTAGTTCTGCAAGAGGGTCTTGTAGTCGACGAGCAATAGATACA
This sequence comes from Methylococcaceae bacterium, assembly GCA_012965425.1. Lineage (GTDB taxonomy): Bacteria > Pseudomonadota > Gammaproteobacteria > Methylococcales > Methylomonadaceae > OPU3-GD-OMZ. The sequence continues at coordinate 1,068 of DTSI01000014.1, read as the reverse complement.
GCACCGCGGAGTGTAACATCAAGGTCTGGGAACTCATGTGCTGCTAATTCAGAGGCAGAATAAACCGATGCACCCGCTTCTGAAACAATGACTGTCGTTATTTTTATGTCGGGATTATTTTTTAAAAGATCAATTATCATTTGATGTGTTTCTCTTGAGCCGGTTCCATTACCTATACTGATGAGTTCGACAGCGTGTTTTTTAATCAGTGTCGTCAATGTGTTGATACTTTGATGCCATCGTTTTTGGGGCGGGTGTGGGTAGAGGGTATCGGTACTAATGAGTTTTCCGGTTGCATCGACTAGGGCAAGTTTTACACCTGTTCTAATGCCGGGGTCGAGTCCGATGGTTATTTTAGGTCCGGCCGGTGCGGCTAATAAGAGGTCACATAAATTATTGGCAAATACTTTAATGGCCTCGACCTCTGCGAGTTCACGTATTTTGAGACATAAGTCAGTTTCTATGCGTGGGAGTAATTTATTTTTAAGTGCGCTTGCTCCGGTTTCCTGTAACCACCGGTCAGTTGGGTTTTGGTGGTCACCACAGGCTAGGTGATGCGCGATTAAGTGTGTGGCGTGATGAAAGTCAGACGGTTCTGTTGCCGTTGGCAGAAGGGTTATTTTTAAGAATCCTTCATTGCGACCACGAAAAAGAGCAAGGGTGCGGTGAGAGGGTATTTTCCGAACAGCTTCCTGATAATTAAAGTAGTCTGAAAATTTTTGACCGGCTTGTTCCTGGCCGTTCCTAACTGAAGATTTTAAAATGCCGTGATTCCAAACATAGTTTCTTAAGTTCTGGATTATTGTGGGTGTTTCAGAGAGTTGTTCTGAAATAATATGTTTTGCACCTTCTAACGCACTGATATTATCAGGGATATTTTTTTTTGGATTTAGGAACTGGTTAGCAACGGTTAATGGCGGTGTTGAACGATCCTGAAGTAGAGTCTCTGCAAGCGCTCCAAGGCCTGCCTCGCGTGCTTTTTGTGCTTTGGTTTGGCGTTTTGGTTTGTAGGGTAAGTAAAGGTCTTCGAGGTCAGTTTTGGTACGACAGTTCGTGATACGTTGTTTT
>DTSI01000013.1:12062-18640 GCA_012965425.1 Methylococcaceae bacterium | reverse complement strand
GCAAGCGTAACCAATAAATCTAATTTACCGGTCTGCTCTTGTTCATGCCAAACCACTTCCTCAGGCTTTAAGCCACCTTCTTCACCGAGATCTTTACCCAATAATCCATGGCGGGTCCCCAATAAATGTTTCAGCATATATTCATGCCCTTTACCGCTGGAACCTAATAGGTTTGAGCGCCATATAAACATATTTCGAGGAAAATTCTGCGGATCATCCGGGTCCTCACAAGCCATCTTTAACGCACCGGATTCCAACTGTTTAACGGTAAAATCAACCGGATCCTGACCTGCTTTTTGTGCTTCCTTAACTAAGTGCAATGGATTACTCGCTAATTGCGGCGAAGAAGGCAACCAACCCATACGTTCAGCACGAACGTTATAATCAATAACACTGCCGGTATATTTTTTCTGGTCCGCTAAGGGCGATAATATCTCATTCAATTCAACTTTTTCATAGCGCCATTGATTACTGTGGTTATAGAAAAAAGAAGTCCCGTTCATTTGCCGAGGCGGACGCTGCCAATCCAACGCAAAAGCCAGTGGTTGCCAACCGGTTTGCGGGCGCAATTTTTCCTGACCCACATAGTGTGCCCAACCGCCCCCTGACTGCCCGACACAACCACACATCATCAGCATATTGATCAAACTACGATAGTTCATATCCTGATGGTACCAGTGATTTAAACCGGCGCCGACAATGACCATCGACTTCCCTTGTGTCTTGTGAGCATTTTCAGCGAATTGCTCTGCCACAGTAATCACATCCCGTGGTTTAACGCCGGTAATCTGCTGTTGCCACCCCGGCGTATAAGGCACATCATCGAGAAAAGATGTCGCAACATTATCTCCACCTAAGCCGCGATCAATGCTGTAATGCGCCATCATCAAGTCATAGACTGTTGCGACACTTAACTCCTGACCCTCGGCCGTTTTAATCTTACGTACAGGCACATTACGATAAAGTACTTCGCCATGGTCGGTATTATTAAAATGCTCATGCTCTATGGAGCCAAAATAAGGAAAGGCAACGGATACCACTGCATCCTTCTTATCAATCAAGGTCAACAACAAATCTGTTTTGCTATTTTTCTCGCCTTCTTTTTCTTCTAAATTCCAGCGACCCTTTTCGCCCCAGCGAAAACCGATTGAACCATTCGGCGCCACTAAGCTCTCTCCGCTATAAGCCATTGTTTTCCATTCCGGGTTATTTTCCTGACCCAAAGCACCATCAATATCTGCCGCACGTAAGAAACGTCCTGCTTTAAGGTGGCCGTCCTGATAATCTTCCAGACAAATCAACATTGGCATATCGGTATATTGGCGCACATAACCAATAAAATAATCACTGGGATTATCAATATGAAATTTCTTCAGAATAACGTGTCCAAACGCCATCGCTAAAGCGGCATCGGTTCCTTGCTTAGGTGCCAACCAGATATCAGCAAATTTTGATGCTTCGGAAAAATCAGGTGTAATAACAACGCTTTTAACCCCTTTATAGCGTGCCTCACTGTAGAAATGCGCATCTGGCGTTCGGGTCTGGGGAACATTCGAACCCCACAACAGTAAAAAATTCGAGTTATACCAATCTGCAGACTCTGGCACATCGGTTTGCTCACCCCAAACCTGCGGTGAACTCGGTGGTAAATCACAATACCAGTCATAAAAACTTAAACAGGTTCCACCGATCAAAGACAGGTATCGTGTCCCTGCTGCATAAGAAGCCATGGACATAGCCGGAATAGGCGAGAACCCGACAACGCGATCCGGCCCATATTCTTTAGCCGTATAAATATTCGCTGCGGCAATGATTTCATTCATTTCATCCCAGGGTGCACGAACAAAGCCCCCCATACCGCGTTTAGATTTATACGATTCCGTTTTCTCTGGGGATGAAACAATAGATTGCCATGCCTCAACAGGGTCCATTCCTGCCCGTGCTGCGCGCCATAATCTCAATAAACGTTTACGGATCAATGGATACCGCAAGCGATTAGCGCTGTACAGATACCACGAATAACTCGCTCCCCGCGGACACCCTCGTGGTTCATGATTAGGCAGGTCAGGCCGAGTTTCAGGGTAATCAGTTTGCTGCGTTTCCCAGGTCACCAAACCATTTTTGACATAGATTTTCCAACTGCATGAGCCGGTACAATTAACCCCATGGGTTGAACGAACAATCTTGTCATGTTGCCAACGCTGACGGTAGGATTGTTCCCATGACCGGTCTTCATTAGAAACTTCACCATGATTATCGGAAAAGCTCTCTTGTTTTTTCTTAAAAAATTGCAAACGATCCAGAAAGTGACTCATCGTGACCCCTAAAGATTGATATTTAACAGCGCGTTAAAAGCTTTTAACCGAATTCAGCAACAGAGGCGGTAAACGCCCCTGTATCGGGCTATAAAACTACTAAAATGATGTTTGAAAATTTTACAGTTCGGGCACTTTCATACTGCCCTCAGCGACTAACACTGCCTCACCGCCTAACCGAAGGGTCTTCAACTGCTTTGCCTTTTTATCCATTTCCAAAGACAAGACACTACGCCTGTTCTTTGCTTCACCGCGATCAACTGAAAAAGTATACGTTCCTTCTCTAATATGGTCATAGGAACACAAATAGGCCGCCAAAGCAGGCATTGCCGTTCCAACCGGCGGGTCATCGTAATGGGCGATTTTTGATCCTAACAATCGACAATGAAAATCGATATCCTGATGTGCGCTTTTCCGAGAAAATAACAACACTTCCTGTGCTGTCGTTTGTGGGGCTACTGATTGACTCCAGGCATTAAAATCAAACCGAGCTTCTCTGACCGCCTCATAACTGTGGACTGGAACCACTAAGTAAGGTGCACCACAAAAAACCAGCCGCGCCGTATAGTGTTTATTATCAATAAGCTCCGGGGCAATCGATAAAATTTGCGCCAACTCCACATCACGTGGTGCAAACCGGTCCACGATGGAAGAAAACTGACGGCTAAATCGTACAAATTCAGGCCTGTTCCACTCCCCGCTAATCGTAACGTCAATAGGCCCTACATTTTGTTGCAACGTTAATGCGGTATTAGTACCCTCCAGTGTAATGATACCTGAAGACGCTAAAACAAAGCCCGTTGCAATAATAGGGTGTCCTGAAAAATCCACTTCACCGTTAGGCGTAAAAACATACATGCGATAGCTATCGTCTGTCTCCTCTGGCGGCATTACAAAAACAGATTCGGTTAAGTTCAACTCCTTAGCCATAATCGCCATCTGCTCTTTTTCTAAGCCACTGGCATCCGGAAAAACAGCCACCTGTGCGCCCCCAAAGGCCTGCTTAGTAAAAACATCTGTAATATAAAAATTGCAATTCATCATTACCCTCTTTAAGTTGGTTCTGCCAGTTGAACTCTGCCATCGTACAACCGTACTGAATAACAGGGTACCTGATCGTCTTGCTCAAGGCATTGTCCTGAACGCAAGCTAAAATGTTGTTTATAAAGTGGTGAGGCGACGACCGGCTCACCCTTAATATCACCGACCATACCGCGCGATAAAACATTAGCTTTTCCAATCGGATCATAATTACCGATTGCAAAAATTTTATCTTCATTCGGAAAATAAAATATAGCCACCTGCTGGTTATTCACTAATGCACAAACCCCTGAGTTGGGCTCCAAATCATCAAAACTACAAACATCTATCCACTGGGTCATTTATGCATCCTCCATCGGTCTAAACGTGACCAATTGCTCACGCTCTTGTTCATTAGCAGGTCTGACCTGACCCCGCTCTTCAACAAAGACCACACCTTCATCTAATTGATCACTATTAACAAAATGTCGAAAACGTTTTAAATGCTCTGGGCTTTCTAAGGTTGTTTTCCACTCACATTGATAGGTTTCAATAACATAATCCATTTGTTGCTCTAATTGGGTACAGATATTCAAGCGATCATCAATCACGACCGATTTTAAATAATCTAAACCCCCTTCCATATTTTCCATCCAGACCGAAGTACGCTGCAGACGGTCAGCGGTACGCACATAAAAAATCAACACCCGGTCGATATATTTGATCAGGGTTTCTTTATCTAAATTGGTCGCAAACAAATCAGCATGCCGCGGCTTCATGCCGCCATTGCCACAAACATAAAGATTCCAGCCATGTTCAGTGGCGATAACGCCAATATCCTTACCTTGGGCTTCGGCACATTCCCGCGTACAACCGGAGACCGCCATTTTAATTTTATGCGGCGCCCGAAGACCTTTGTAACGATTTTCTAATTCAATCGCAAGACTCACGCTATCATCTATACCAAACCGACACCAGGTGCTTCCCACACAAGACTTAACGGTACGCAATGACTTTCCGTAAGCATGGCCACTTTCAAAACCCGCAACAATCAGTTCATCCCAAATAGCGGGCAGTTGATTAATTTGGGCACCAAACAAATCAATCCGTTGACCACCGGTTATTTTCGTATATAAACCATACTTCTTACCCACCTCACCTAAAGCAATCAACATATCAGGGGAGATTTCTCCGCCGGTAACGCGCGGTACGATCGAATACGTACCGTCTTTTTGCATGTTAGCCAGATACACATCATTGGTATCTTGAACGCCTAAGTGTTGCTTTTCTAAAACATACTCATTCCAGTAGGAGGCTAGAATTGACCCCACCGCCTGCCGGCAAACTTCACAGCCTCGCCCACGACCATGGCTCGTTAATAGCTCATCAAAGGTTTTAATTTCATCAACCATCACCAAGTTATACAAATCTTGCCGCGTATGTGGAAAGTGTTCACAAATATCAGTATTAACCTCAAAACCTAATTTATCCAGTTCACAATCCAGTACTGATTTCAATAAAGCTGTGCATCCCCCGCAACCGGTAGCAGCTTTCGTTTCAGATTTTAATGCCCCTATATCCTGATACCCGGCGGTAATGGCTTCACAAACTTGCCCTTTACTCACGTCATGACAGGAACAAATTTGTGCAGAGGCCGGCAAGGCATCAGGCCCTAAACCCACCGACTCATCGGAACGACTCGGCAGAATCAGCGCATCCGGATTTTCAGGTAACTCAATACCATTTAAACAATACTGCAGTAGAGTTCCATATCCAGAAGAATCGCCAACCAGTACGGCACCTAAAAGGTTTTTCTTATCCGCGCTAACGACTATACGTTTATAAATTTCGCTTGAACCATCTTGATAGGTATAAATCAAGGCCCCTTGGGTTTTCGCATGCGCATCACCAATACTAGCGACATCCACACCCATTAACTTGAGTTTTGTACTCATATCAGCACCCAAAAAAGCGGCCTCTTTTTCTTCCAATTGAGCCACCACGGTGCGCGCCATTTGATAGCCCGGCGCGACCAGACCAAAGATCTGATTATTCCAAAGCGCACATTCGCCTATCGCATAAATATCAGGATCTGAAGTCAGGCATTGGTTATCTATGACGATGCCTCCCCGCTGGCCGATCTCCAAGAAACTCTCTTGGGCAATATCATCACGTGGCCTGATCCCTGCCGAAAAAAGGATGAGGTCCGTTTCTAATTCTTCACCGTCAGCAAAACACATTTTATGACGAGCGTGCTCCCCATCAACAATCTTCTGCGTGTTTTTACTGGTATGAATAGTTACGCCCAATGCCTCAATTTTACTTCTTAGCATTGCCGCGCCACCCTCGTCTAGCTGTACCGCCATCAATCGAGGTGCAAACTCTACCACATGGGTATCTAAACCTAAGTCAGTAAGCGCTTTAGCCGCTTCAAGACCTAACAGTCCGCCGCCAACCACCGCCCCTGTTTTTGCATTTTTAGCAGCCTTCGTAATCGCTTCTAAATCTTCAATCGTCCGGTAGACCAAGCACCCCTCCCGATCATGTCCTGGCATCGGAGGTACAAAAGGATAAGAACCTGATGCGATCACGACCTTGTCATACGCTATCTTCTCACCCTTTTGTGAGACCACCTGTTTATTGTCTCGATCTATCCGTAAAGCACGGTCTCCTAAATGCAAGGTGATATTATTCTTATCAAAAAAACCACTTTCCACTAGCGACAAGTCATCTGCCGACTTTCCAGAGAAAAACTCAGATAAATGCACCCGATCATAAGCAACGCGCGGCTCCTCACAAAAAGTGACCACCTGATAATCAGCATAAGCCGAACTGGTCACCAGTGTTTCAAGAAAATTCTGACCCACCATGCCATTACCAATGACCACTAGCGTTTTTTTAACACTCATTCAAACTCCACTAAACACAATTTAAAACCAATAATCACATGACAAAAGCATAATCTATGCCAGAAAAAACAATTCCGTGTATTTTCGCTATACCAACGCTCATCTTATCTGGCTCTAACCCTTATCCAGAACAAACAAGTAAAGCAAAACGATTAGCCACCCGATTGAATTTGCCAAGCCCTTTAAACCACCGATACGCGCCGTTTAAAAACCCACCACCCGCACCATTTAGGCGTTTATCGCCCTATAACGCACCACTACGGCGCTACCTATCATCACCTTTATTAACACACTGCTGCCATTCTTGCTTAGAATGGCAGTTTCAACCGCTTCT
>DTSI01000013.1:6754-12052 GCA_012965425.1 Methylococcaceae bacterium | reverse complement strand
GAACCTGCAACACATGATCGCTCTTTGGCTAATTGGATTACTACTTTCAACGACCGCATTGCCGGCAAACGGCGAACCCGTTGCCATCGAACCTCACCTCGGACTCCCCCAACTTGCCATACCAGACAACAACCCACTCACGACTGAAAAAATAGCCTTGGGTCAGGCGCTTTTTTTTGATCGCCGCCTGTCTGCCGACAACACAATGTCTTGTGCCATGTGTCATATCCCTGATCAGGGGTTTAGCAATAATTTCATAACCACACCCGTGGGCTACCAACGCCGCAAAGGAAGACGCAACGCCCCGACCTTACTTAATGTGGGCTACTTCACCCCACTGTTTCATGATGGCCGCGCCAAAACACTCGAAGAACAAGTCTGGGGGCCGCTGTTAAATCACCGTGAAATGGCTAACACCCGCCCCGCCGCTGTTATTGCTAAAATCAATCAGATTTCTCAGTACCGACAAGCCTTTGATGACGCCTTTAAGACACCGCCTTCAAAAACAACGCTGGCCCAAGCCATTGCCAGCTTTGAAAGAACATTAATAGCCGGTGACTCTCCTTTTGACCGCTGGTATTACGGTCATCAAGAAAATGCGATTAATAAAACGGCTAAAAAAGGCTTTAGCCTATTCTCCGGTAAGGCAAACTGTATTCGCTGCCATACCTTTAATAAGCAAACCGCCCTACTGACCGACCAACGTTTTCATAATACCGGCATAGGTACGCACGGTAATAAACCCAATACACTCAGCCTAAAACAGCGCGACCTTGGCCGTTTTGAAATCACCGGCAATCCCTCCGATCGTGGACGTTACAAAACACCCACACTTAGAAATATCGCACTGACCAAACCCTATATGCACAACGGCAGACTCCACTCATTAGAACAAGTCATTCATTTTTACAACAACGGTGGAATAACCAACCCTGAACTCTCACCCCTTATTCAGCCCCTACACTTAAGCAAAGATGAAATTAACCAACTCACCGCTTTTCTAAAGGCCTTATCTAGTCCGCACGTTGCGGCGTTGATTGAAAATATTCAATCAAAAAATTAACAAAGGTCGACAGCTTACTCGGGACAAATTTACGCTGCGGATAGGTTGCGTAAATAGGAATAGGAGCGGGTCGCATGGCCGGTAAAATTTCTTCAATCGCTCCTGATTCAATCAAATGACGCAAAAATAATTCAGGGGCCTGAACAATACCCAGACCCAACATGGCCGCCTCACCCAACGCACGACCGTTATTACAACCAAAATGCCACTCTAAGCGTATTTTTCTAACCCGCTTGGCCTGATTAAAAATCCAAAACTCACCGTGCGGCGTATTCAGGTAATGCAAGCATTGGTGCTGCTTTAAATCATCAATCGTTTGCGGCCTACCCTGACGGTTCAAATAATCTGGCGATGCAAATAAACATAACGGTGTCTGTGTTATTTTTCTGGCCACTAAACTCGGCTCCGGCATATCTGTGACTCGAATAGCACAATCAAAATTACCCGCCGCCAAATTAACCATCCCATTGTCCAATGTCAAACTCACTTTAACGTCTGGGTAGATGGCTTGATAGGCAGCCACGATCGGTACCAACTGTGTGCTACCGAAATCAATCGGTGCAACAAGACGAAGCGTTCCCTTAACCGTCTTTCCGAGCTCACGTGTTTGCTCCTCAAGACCGATTAAATCCTCCATGATAGACTTGCTTTGGCGATAAAAACGCTCCCCCGCTTCAGTTAAACTAATCTGACGCGTAGTTCTGTTTAATAAACTAACCCCTAACTCTCGCTCTAACTGGGCAATATATTTGCTTATCATCATCGCCGAGAGTTTGCGCTCCCGCGCGACCGCAATAAAACTACCCAACTCGACAATACGGCAAAAAACATGAATACAAGTGAATTTATCCATAACTGACCTGTTTTATTATAAACTTTAAGTATATTCTCTTTAAAAAGTATTCTCTATTTAAACTTTAAGTAGTATAATATATACTACTCATCGAGATGGTTAAGGTCGTTTAACTCATTGAAAAACTAAAGATCATTCAATGTTTTAAACGACTTGGCTTCCTTATCTTTCTCAAAGCAACCTCGCTCTCGTAATGCCACTCTCATCACCCCCAGCGGCTTACAAGCATCGCACCCAAAAAACAAAAACCGCACCTTTCACAGCGCACATAAAGATTAAATAAATGGCACGGTTATTGCTTTATTTACATTTTACCCTCATTCAAAAGCATTCATGTCCAACGCCCAATTCAATTTATTTAAAATTCGCGACCCTAAAATAAGAACCTTACACCTCACTTGGTTTGCCTTTTTTGTGAGTTTTATGGTTTGGTTCTCACACGCCCCTCTTTTAGCCTTTATTCGAGACAGCATGGGGCTAAGTGACCAAGAAATCAAAGTCCTGCTCATTCTCAATGTTGCCTTCACCATTCCAGCGCGCATCATTGTCGGTATCCTGGTCGATAAATACGGCCCTAAACAATTATTCTCCAGCATCCTTATTTTAGGAGGGATAGTCTCAATCGGCTTCGCCAGTGCACAAAACTACCAACAACTGGCTATTATTCGTTTCTTTCTGGGATTTATCGGCGCCGGTTTTGTCGTCGGAACCCGAATGATCTCGGAATGGTTTCCAGCCCGACAAACCGGTATTGCCCAAGGCATCTACGGCGGCTGGGGCAACTTCGGTTCTGCCGGTGCCGCCCTTATCTTACCGGCCCTAAGCCTACATTTTGGCGGTGATGATGGTTGGCGCTATGCCATTACAACGACCGGTTGCATTGCCATTTTATACGGTATCATTTACTACTTCAGTGTTTCCAACACCCCCAAAGGATCTACTTATTTCCGCCCTAAAAAAACCGGTGCCATGGAAGTCAGCAGCAAAAAAGACCTGTTGTTATACATCCTCATGAATCTACCCATGTATTTAACATTGGCCGTACTTATCTGGAAACTAACTGATAAAATGCACTGGCTCCCCCCTCTAGCCGCCTACAGTGGCTACGGGCTTCTGACGATTCTCTACCTCTATCAAACCTGGAAAGTCATTCAGGTCAACAAACCCATACTCACAGAGCAGCCCCCAGAACTATTACGCTACGCATTCAGCCAAGTTGCAATCCTAAACCTTTGCTACCTGTTAACATTTGGTACCGAACTGGCTGTGGTTTCCATGCTACCCTTATTTTATGTCGACCATTTTGGTCTTGACCCTATTTTGGCCGGCTTATTAGCCGGAATTTACCCGGTAATCAATCTCTTTGCGCGCCCCGCCGGAGGCTGGTTGAGCGATAAAATAGGCCGGAAAATCACCCTTGTTATCGCCACCCTAGGTATTTCCGTCACCTTCTTAAGCCTTGGACAGTTTACTTCTGACTGGGCACTTTGGGTCGTCGTTGTCGTAACCATTATTGGCGGCATTTTCTCTAAGGGCGGATCTGGTGCCGTTTACGCTATGGTACCCTTGATACAGCGCCGAATGACCGGACAAATCGCCGGCATGACCGGTGCCTTTGGCAATATTGGCGGCGTCATGTTTTTAACTGTTTTATCCTTTGTAGCACCGGGCATTTTCTTTATGGTCATTGGCGCTGTGGGTTTAACAACTTTAATCCTCGTTACCCTTGTTCTAAAAGAGCCTAAAGGACAAATGGCTGAAATCATGCCCGATGGCACTGTACATATGATTGATATTTCTAAAGATTAAGTAAAAACAGCGCCTTTAAACGATCATTGAATGTCACTCAAATGACGCCGAGCCATCGCTCCGTATAAAAACAACGCTGCGATACTGGCACCCAAGCCGACAATGAAGATTTTTATGGTGAGACCGATCCAACTTCAACTGACGTTTAGAGGCTGCCTCTAAACGTTCTTTTTTACGAGAAAATTATGCACAGAAAAAAGATACCGACAGTAACCCCCCAGTGTTACGGCTTTGAACATCGGGTTTCTTTAATTAACTCCACACGGTATTAATTAAAATAAAAGGATTTCTTCAGTTTCGAACCAGAACCTAGCTAAACAATCAAATGACCTCGGATGAGCGCGTTGATAGTACCGCTACTAGCGGTATTCAAGCTCAGAAGAAGCCGCTTTACCTCAGAAAATTAGCCCAGACCCTCTTTGCCATACCCTCACGCTGTGACTCGATCCCCCCTCACTCAAACCAATCCTGTTTTTTTCCTAAGCTGCCAACTATCAACACCATTCAGCCTAACCTGCTTGCCTAACGCACTAACAAAGTGACCGCACCAAAAAAACATAACCAAGTTCATTCTTGGGTCAATTATGATCCCTGCCCGCAAGGGCTTCAGCTCAAGCTGTTGATTAATAGCAGAATATAACAACTGGCGTAATTATTGCTTTTATTGTCAGAAGATTTCTAATCAAAGGAAAATCATGGCTGACCAACAATTCAATTTATTTAAATTTCGTGATCCTAAAATAAAAACCTTACACCTCACTTGGTTTGCCTTCTTTTTAAGTTTTATGGTTTGGTTCTCACACGCCCCTCTTTTAGCCTTTATTCGGGAAAGCATGAGCATCAGTGATCAAGAAATCAAAGTACTGCTGATTCTTAATGTTGCCTTCACCATTCCAGCGCGTATTATTGTCGGCATCTTGGTCGATAAATACGGCCCTAAACAATTATTCTCCACCATCCTTATTTTAGGCGGAATCATCTCCATCGGCTTTGCCTGTGCACAAAACTACCAACAACTGGCGATTATCCGCTTCTTTCTAGGATTTGTTGGCGCGGGCTTTGTCGTCGGTATCCGCATGATCTCAGAATGGTTTCCAGCCCGTCAAACCGGGATTGCCCAAGGCATCTACGGTGGATGGGGAAACTTTGGCTCTGCCGGTGCCGCTCTCATGTTACCCGCCTTAACACTGTATTTTGGCGGTGTTGACGGCTGGCGCTATGCGATTGCCACCACCGGCTGCATAGCCATTTTATACGGCATTATTTATTTCTTCAGTGTATCCAACACGCCCAAAGGATCCACTTATTTCCGCCCTAAAAAAACCGGTGGCATGGAAGTCAGCAGCAAAAAGGATTTATTGCTCTATATCTTGATGAACCTTCCTCTGTACTTAACCTTAGCGGCCATTATCTGGAAACTCGCCGATCAAATGCATTGGCTATCACCGGTAACCGCCTACAGCGCCTACGGATTACTACTCCTAATCTACTGTTTTCAAACATTTAAGGTTATCCAAATCAATAAAGCCCTCTTCCACACCGCCCCACCCGAACATCAATGCTATTCATTCAC
>DTSI01000013.1:0-6709 GCA_012965425.1 Methylococcaceae bacterium | reverse complement strand
GGTACTGAACTCGCTGTCGTCTCAATGCTGCCCTTATTTTATGTTGATAACTTCCACGTTGAGCCTATTACAGCAGGCCTTTTAGCCGGCATTTACCCGGTGATCAACCTCATTGCGCGCCCAGCAGGGGGCTGGCTCAGCGATAAGATTGGCCGAAAAATAACACTCATCATTGCAACCGCCGGTGTTTCCATCACTTTCTTGGGCCTTGGGCAATTCACCACCGATTGGCCACTGTGGCTTTTCGTTACCGGAACCATTATTGGCGGCCTGTTCTCCCAAAGCGGATCGGGCGCTGTTTTCGCGATGGTACCCCTCATCCAACGCCGAATGACCGGACAAATTGCCGGGATGACCGGTGCCTTTGGCAACATTGGCGGCGTTTTGTTTTTAATTGTGCTTTCTATTGTTGCTCCAAGCACTTTCTTTTTGGCCATTGGCGCCACCGGTTTGTTAATTTTCATTCTCATTACCCTCGTACTAAAAGAACCCAAAGGACAAATAGCTGAAATCATGCCTGATGGTACGGTGCATATGATCGATATTTCCAAACAGAACCCAAATTAAATAAATGCACCACCACACCAGACCTTATAATGGTTTAAAAAATAAAACTCGCACTCTGATACATGCGTAAAAACTCACTTAAAATCACACTGGGCCAACGCAGCGAAGCCGGTATTAAGACCGACAACGAAGACTTTTATGGCTACGCGGAGCCTTCAGAGCCTCAACTCACCCTTAAAGGTGCCAGTGTTGTTATTGCCGACGGCATGAGCACCAGCGATGCCGGCAAAAGAGCCAGTCACGCTTGTGTCATTGGTTTTTTAAGTGACTACTACAGCACACCTGAAAGCTGGTCGGTCATGAAATCCTGTCAGCAAATCTTATCGGCCACTAACACGTGGCTCTATAGCCAAGGGCAATCTAAATACCAATCCAGCAAAGGCATGGTCAGCACCCTGAGCATTCTCATTCTCAAATCTAATACGGCCCATATTTTTCATATCGGAGATTCACGTATTTATCGCCTACGCGACGGCACACTAGAGCAACTGACTCGCGACCACCGTGTTTGGATTTCAGACGAAAAGAATTATCTCAACCGGGCGATGGGCATTGAACCTCGGCTCGAGGTTGATCACCGCAGCACCACACTGCTGAAAGACGACCTCTTTATTCTGACCACCGACGGGGTACATGACTTTATTAATGATAAAACGATTAAAAAGATCGTCAATAAACACAACACCCCACAAGAGGCTGCCGACCAACTTATTGCAAAAGCCCGTGCCAATCACAGCGATGATAATTTAACCTGTCAGGTGCTACGCATTGATTCACTGCCAACCGTTGCCAAAGACGAAATCTTAAAACAACACAAAAACCTGCCCTTCCCCCCTTTTCTTGACCCGGGCATGATCCTTGACGGCTACCGCATTGAAAAAGAATTACACGCCAATAAACGAACCCAAATTTATCAAGCCTATGACACACTAACTGACACCCAGGTTATCTTAAAATCACCGTCTGTTCTTTATGACGATGACCCGCACTATATCGAACATTTTCTCCATGAAGAATGGGCTGGAAAGCGGGTTAATCATAAAAACCTACTCACCATACTAGAGTCCGATCGACCTAAAAGCTGCATCTATTATGTCACTGAATACTTAGAGGGCATCACCTTACGCAACTGGATCACAAAGCACCCCAAACCTGCTATCGAAGAGGTCATTCAAATCATTAAGCAAATTATCCATGGCCTGCATGCTATGCACCACATGGAAATGCTTCACCAAGACCTGAAGCCTGAAAACATCATGATTGACAACACCGGAGCGGTCAAAATAATTGATTTTGGTTCGGTTAAAATTGCCGGTATTGAAGAAATAACACCGCTAGAATTACACAAAGGAAATAACATTCTAGGCACACTAAACTACACCGCACCTGAATATCATTTAAATCACCGCGGTGCTGTGAATTCAGACCTTTATTCTTTGGGCGTGATCACCTACGAAATGCTAACAGGAAGCCTCCCTTTTGGGAAAGACATGCCTGAAAAACCGAATAAAATGAATTTATCAAAACTGAACTATGTTTCCTGTTTTTATCACAACCCCATGATTCCGACATGGATAGACGGCGCGCTTAGAAAAGCAACGGCCATTAACCCACAACTACGCTATAAAGACCTCTCTGAATTTATTTATGACCTGTCTCACCCCAATGCTCAATTCCTTGTAGGCCCTAAAAGCACCCCTCTTATCGAACGCAACCCACTAATCTTTTGGAAAACGATTGCAGCCACCTTGTTGATCAGCAATTTAATTCTAGGCTACCTCCTTTCCGCCCCATAATAGGACCCTTGATAGCGGGTACACACGGCTAACTTAAATAGCATTAACTTTTAATAAGCCAAAAAAAACGGGCGCCTAAAGCGCCCGTTTTTACATCTTCAAAAGACGTTATTACGATTTACCCGAATCGGTAAATTCCGGATAGGCTTCTAAGCCACATTCTGAATAATCACAGCCTTGATGCTCTTCCTCTTCAGTGACCCGAATACCGATCATGGCCTTGATAGCAGCCCAAACGATCAAGCTACTGACGAATACGAAGCCTAAAATAGTACCTAAGCCAATAAGCTGCGCTTTAAAGGTTGCATCAGGATTAGAGAGGCACACAGCCAACAGACCCCACATACCCACAACACCGTGCACTGAAATCGCGCCGACAGGATCATCAATTTTAAGTTTATCCAAATTGATAATGGAGAAAACGACCAATATACCGCCAACCAGACCAATACCGGTTGCCAGTAACGGTGTGGGCGTTAAAGGTTCTGCGGTAATCGCAACCAATCCCGCTAAAGCACCGTTGAGCACCATAGTTAAATCAGCTTTACCAAACAATAATTGTGACGTAATCAGCGCCCCAAGAACACCCCCTGCTGCCGCTGCATTAGTATTAACAAAAACTAAGGCGACCGCATTGGCTTCAGCAACATCCGTCACTCTAAGTTCTGAACCGCCATTAAATCCAAACCATCCCAACCACAAAATAAATGTTCCCAAGGTCGCTAATGGCAAATTGGCACCCGGAATCGGGTTTATTTCACCATTTTTACCGTACTTCCCTAAACGCGGCCCTAACAACATGACACCCGCCAACGCGGCAGCTGCACCACATAAATGCACCACACCTGAGCCTGCAAAATCAAGAAAACCTAGCGCATCTAAGAAACCACCGCCCCATTTCCAGTACCCTTGTAGAGGATAAATAAAGCCCGTTAAGAAAACACAAAAAATCAGAAACGACCAGAGTTTCATTCGCTCAGCCACGGCACCAGAAACAATAGACATCGCGGTAGCAACAAAAACAACCTGAAAGAAGAAATCTGACATGCCGGAATAATAGGTATCCCCATTACTCGCGAGCACATCGGCTGCAGTATGATCGCCGCCTATTAAGAAACTCATACCCGGCCAGAAACTATTGACCGCCTCACCCGGATACATAATGTTATAACCGCATAACATATACATCGTACAGGCGATAGCGAATAAACAGATATTCTTGGTTAAAATTTCTGTCGTGTTTTTAGCACGCACTAAACCTGCCTCCAGCATAGAAAAACCAGCCGCCATCCACATTACAAATGCACCCATCACTAAAAAATAAAACGTGTCCAGGGCATAACTTAATTCAATTACTTGTTCCACAATATATACCTCAATATAAATTATTACTAAATCTACTTACAGGGCTTCTTCACCTGTTTCACCGGTACGAATACGTACCACTTGCTCAAGCACACTCACAAAAACCTTACCATCACCAATCTTACCGGTATTGGCAGTTTGTGAAATAGCCTCAACGGCGGCTTGAACCAAATCATCTGAAACAGCGACGTCCAGCTTCACTTTAGGTAAAAAATCAACGACATATTCCGCTCCCCGATAAAGCTCTGTATGGCCTTTCTGGCGCCCAAAGCCTTTCACCTCCGTCACCGTCACCCCGGAAACCCCAACCTCAGACAAAGCCTCACGAACATCATCTAACTTGAAAGGTTTAATTATTGCTGTAATCAATTTCATCTAAACTCTCCTCCTGATTTAAAGTCAGTTATCTCAAAAGCAAATAGCTTGCCAAAAAAATAAAAAAAGACCAATCTCCTTTACTTACAAGCACTTATCCATAAAAAAACGCCCGCCACTAGCGCACTTAATTAATGAAAAAGACCCAATAGCACCATTTTAGTGCTGTACGCACCGCGATAGGATGACTTTTGGTGCGAAAAGGCCTGCGCGCCACGTCTACTAAGGACTACACTTGCGTTGCATAGTAGACACAAACACTGGAAAAACCGGACCACCGCAGACATTAATTGTTAACAAATTTTGCCGCTTGCCGGGACTGAGACGCCCAAAACAGGCGCTCGTACTAATATTAAGGGTGCGCTTGCCTTCATCTGTTGTAATGAAACAACGCCTGTGCCTTTTTTAGTACAAAATTCTTTTCTTTTAAAAAAAACCTGTTATAGTCACTTCAAGCGATAAATCATGGGTTTATGCACTTAATTTAGATTTTAAATCACTTTAATTAACTCCTAGGGGGAGATCATGAAGAGACAGTTACTAACGTCGGCGATAGCGGGTTGCTTTTTAGCAGCCAGCGGTGCGGCATCAGCGGGTGGTGCGGTTGAAGCACTAACCGGTACTGACATTAACGGCACTAAAATCACCAAAGACCTTGGTATTGATGTCGGTGGTTGGGTTTCAGCAGGTTTTTCTTGGAACACCGGCGATCCAGCTGACAACAGCAACGGTCCTGTAACTTTTGCTAACCGTGATCTTGAATTCCAAATGAACCAATTGAACTTGTTCATTTCTGAAGAAGCGACAGCAGGCGACAACTACGACTTAGGTTTTCGTGCCGACGTTATGTTTGGTACTGACCCACAGCAAGGTGCCCAAGCACCTGGCTTAGACACAAAACTATTTGACACCCTATCCAGTCGTTACGATATCGCTATCCCTCAGCTTTATGCTGAATTGTATGCCCCTATCGGTAACGGTGTAACCATCAAAGCCGGTCATTTCTACACCATTATCGGTAATGAAGTGGTAACGTCTCCGGATAACTTCTTCTACACCCATGCCTACACTATGCAATACGGCGAACCGTTCACCCACACCGGTTTCTTAGCAGAAACAGCACTGACTGATAGCATTAACTTTCGCGCCGGTGCGGTTAATGGCTGGGATAACTTTAACTCAGTTGACGATGACGCCTGGAGCTACATCGGTGGCGCAGACTGGACCAGTGCCGATGGCGCAACCAGCCTAACCGTTGCTGCTGTCGTAGGCGACGTAGATGGAACGGCTGATTCTGCAGAACGTTGGGTCTACAGTGTTGTCGGTACGCACGATTTCAGTGATAGCTTACATTTGTTAATCCAACACGACCAAGGTGAAGAGACTAATACAGCTGGCGTGGTTACTAATAACTGGTACGGTATTAACAGTTACATCACTTATGATGTCAGTGATACTCTTGGCGTTGCGGTTCGCGGCGAGTGGTTCCAAGATGGCGGCCGTATTACAGCCGGTAACCAAGGTGACTACTACGGAATTACCGGTGGCGTTAACTACCACGTAAACAACTGGTTAAAAGTACGTCCTGAAGTACGTTACGACTGGAGCAGTAATGATGGCTTTGATGCCGGCACTAAAGACGATCAGCTGTTAGTTTCTATTGACACTGTTATTACTTTCTAAGACTTTTTCCTGAAGTTGATGAAATTTGAACGGGGCTTTATGCCCCGTTTTTTTTTACCCAAAGCTTTTACCTTGCACCCGCGCCCGCGCCCGCCTCGCCAGAACAAGCCTCAGCCTTTTTTTAAAGCACGGTTCTTTTAACGCCCCCCACCTTTTTTCAGCCTGCTCGTAGTAACTCCTGACGACAACGATTATTTAATAACCAAATCAATAGTTTAGCAATAAGCCTTATTTTTTCATGAGGTGGCCACCCCACCCTATCCTCGGCCCTTTTCCATCCCCGCCCTCAGAACGTCAACGAAACCTTTTATTTTTAAAGCAAAACTGGTATCTTAACGGACTATTCGTCGTAGTGAACATCAGTGCGGACGAATAATCAACTATATAAAACAATCATTTAAGTTTAGGAGAGGAAGTAAATGTCCGTACAAAAAGCTCTTGAAATGATCAGAGAAAACGATGTTAAATTCATTGATTTTCGTTTTGCTGATACCCGCGGTAAAGAACAGCATGTAACTGTTCCCGCTCACACTATTGATGAAGACACCTTTGAAGATGGCAAAATGTTTGACGGTTCATCGGTTGCCGGCTGGAAAGGCATCAACGAATCAGACATGATTCTTATGCCAGAGGCGGCTTCTGCCAAACTGGATCCTTTTTTCGATGACACCACGATGATTTTACGTTGTGACATCATCGAGCCAAGCGACATGCAAGGTTACAACCGTGACCCACGCTCTATCGCTAAACGCGCTGAAGCCTATATGACTTCGACCGGCATCGCTGACACCGCTTACTTTGGCCCTGAAAACGAATTTTTCGTTTTTGATGACGTCAAATGGGCTGACAACATGGGCGATACTTTCTTCAAAATTGATTCTGAAGAAGCCGCTTATAACTCAGGCAAACACTTCGAAGACGGC
>DTSI01000012.1 GCA_012965425.1 Methylococcaceae bacterium | reverse complement strand
AATGGTGGATATGATTTTGGTCAAATTGGTGGGTATATTCAAGTAGCGCGCTATCGCCTTGGCTTCGAACAGTGGAAATAATTTGAAGCACTGTTTGGTGGATCGATTGGTCTTCGGTTTGATCCCAGGCTAATAGCGTTTGTAGTTGAGCTGAGAATGTTTCATCAGTACTTGTTAATTGTTTTATTTGAGTGGTAACGGTCATAACATTAGGCGGCAGTGGCGGGTAAGGCAGATGCAATTTGCGCAATGACCGTTTGAATTTGTTGGTGTTTCATCTTCATTGAGGCTTTATTAACAATGAGGCGTGAGCTGATAGTCATGATCAGGTCTTTAGGTTCTAAACCATTGGCTTTTAAGGTATTTCCGGTATCGACAAGGTCAACGATACAATCTGCTAAGCCGACAAGTGGTGCAAGTTCCATCGAGCCATATAATTTAATGATTTCTGCCTGAATGCCTTGGCTGGAAAAATAGTGCTGGGCGGTTTTGACATATTTTGTTGCAACGCGGATACGGCGGCCGAAGGCCGGTGCATCTTTGTGTGCAGCAGTCATTAAACGACACCTTGAAATGCCCAGATCTAAGGGTTCGTAAAGGCTTTGAGCCCCGTGTTCAATTAAGACGTCTTTACCAGCAATTCCCATGTCAGCTGCGCCGTATTCGACAAAGGTGGGTACATCGGTGGCACGGATAATGATCAGTTTAACATCCGAATGATTAGTGTCTAGGATGAGTTTCCGGCATTTTTTTGGATCATCAATAGGGACAATATCAGCAGCTGCAAGCAGTGGCAAAGCCTCTTCGTAGATACGTCCTTTAGATATAGCAATAGTTAGCATAACGGTAGTTCTGGTTCGTTGGGTTAATAAGGGATACGGCGTATTTTAGCGCCTAGTTGGGTTAGTTTTTCTTCGATACATTCATAACCGCGGTCGATATGATAAATTCTATCGACGATGGTATCACCTTTGGCAACTAGTCCAGCTAAAACCAGACTGGCAGAGGCACGTAGGTCAGTAGCCATGACCGGAGCGGCGGTTAGCTCTGGAGTGCCTTCACAGATGGCCGTGTTGTGCTTAAGGGTTATTTTAGCGCCCATGCGTTGCATTTCCTGGATGTGCATGAAACGGTTCTCGAAAACGGTTTCAGTAATAACGCTGGTTCCAGTAGCAATGGTATTTAAGGCGGTAAATTGTGCTTGCATATCTGTCGGAAATGCGGGGAATGGTGCGGTATCAATAGAAACCGCTTTAGGACGTTGGCCGTGCATATTCAGTTCAATCCAATCGTCTCCGCAGGTTATCTCCGCACCGGTTTCACGCAGTTTTTCAATAATAATCTCAAGTGATTTGGGCTGTGTATCTTTAAGTTTGACATGCCCGCCGGTGATAGCGGCGGCAGTGAGATAAGTGCCGGTTTCTATGCGATCAGGTAAGATTTTGTAAAATAGATCTTTGGGCTGTAGCTTTTCGACACCGTTAATGGTAATGGTTGAAGTGCCTATTCCTGTGATTTTAGCGCCCAGACAATTAAGAAAGTGAGCAAGGTCTTCCACTTCAGGCTCTCTTGCGGCATTCTCAATAATAGTCGTGCCTTCGGCTAAAACAGCGGCCATCATGATATTTTCGGTGCCGGTCACCGTGACCTTGTCCATAACAAGGTGTGTGCCGTGCAGGCGTTCAGCGGAGGCATTAATATAGCCATTTTTGACAGTAATTTCGGCGCCCATTTTAGTCAGACAATCTAAATGGATGTCGACGGGTCGGGTACCAATAGCACAGCCGCCAGGAAGTGAAACGTGTGCTTTTCCAAAACGTGATAACAGGGGACCTAAAACTAAGATAGAGGCGCGCATAGTTTTTACCAGTTCATAAGGCGCTTCAAACCGAGAAATGCTTTGCGTATCAATCTCGATATTCATACGTTCGTCGATGATGATGGTGATACCCATATGACAGAGTAAGGCAATGGTCGTGGTAATGTCATGTAAATGAGGAACATTGCCCACTTTAACAGGGGTTTCAGATAATAATGCGCCCGCTAGAATAGGTAATGCTGCATTTTTAGCGCCAGATATTCGTAACTCTCCTTTGAGAGTCTGGCCGCCGGTAATAATTAGTTTGTCCATAAGATTACGTTTAAATTGGGGTCAGTGGGGTGCCACTAAACAGCATTAATGAGTGTTTTTAATCAAAGCGTTTACTTCAACGAGCCTGGCTAATGTTTTTATTTGTTGAGGTAGGTTTTTGAAATGTAAGGTAATGTTTTTACTTTTGGCCTTTTTATACCATTCTACGAGTAATGCTAACCCGGCGCTGTCGGCCATAGTGACCAATTTAAAATCCACAATAATATTTTTTTGATTAAAGGTAAGGGCATTAAGAGTGGATCGGTCAATCGTTGCAAACGTTAAATCACCGCTGACGATATAATTGTTGTTACTTTTTACAAATGAAATAGGAGTCATTATTAATTTTCGTTATCACTGAATAAGAATTGTCCGATAATTTCTTCAAGCACAATAGCGGATTGCGTTATATCTATTTCACTATTATGCGTTAAATATTCTTCTGATGCGCCGGTCTGTAAACTAATGTATTGTTCGCCGAGTAAGCCGGCGGTAAAAATACTTGCTGAACTATCATCGGGTAGTGTGTTGTATTGTGGTTCAATTTGCATTTGAACAACAGATTCATAGCTTTCGTTATCAAAATCAATAGCCGTTATGCGGCCGATTCTAACACCTGCAACAGAAACAGGGGAGCGTACTTTGAGGCCGCCAGAATTTTCGAATCGTGCGGTTATGGTATAACCGTCGTTATTGGAATAAGACGCAAGGTTACTGACTTTCATGCCGATAAAAAACAGAGCACCAATACCGATAACGACGAAAAGCCCTACCAACGTATCCAGCGATTTAGGATGTTGCATTTTTAAATATCTCCGAACATGAGTGCTGTTAAAATAAAATCCATACCTAGGATGGCAAAAGAAGAGTACACAACCGTTCGTGTAGTGGCTCGGCTGACTCCCTCAGCAGTCGGTATTGCGTCATAACCCTCAAATAATGAAATCCAAGTGATGACAAAACCAAATACTAAACTTTTTATGACGCCATTGAGGATGTCATCATAAAAATCAATATTCGACTGCATTTGCGACCAGAAGGCACCTTCATCAACGCCCAGAAGAGTAACGCCCACTAATTGTCCTCCTAAAACACCTACCATACTAAAAATTGCAGCCAGTAGCGGCATGGAAAGACAACCTGCTAGAAAGCGAGGACAGATAATGCGTTGGATGGGGTCGACAGCCATCATTTCCATGCCTGCTAGTTGCTCAGTCGCTTTCATTAAACCAATTTCGGCAGTGAGTGAAGAGCCTGCACGACCGGCAAAGAGTAAGGCTGAAACAACAGGGCCTAATTCACGAACCAGTGAAGCCGCAATCATAACACCTAAGGTTTCTTCGGCGCCAAAATCAGAAAGTATATAGTAGCCTTGTAACCCTAAAACCATACCGACAAATAATCCTGAAATCGTAATAATAAGGACTGTTAATACGCCGACAGAAAACAATTGCTTAATAATTAACCGAGGGTGGCACAGGACACTGAATGTGCATGAGAGGGTTTGCTTTAAGAATAAAGTTCCCCGACCGGTTTTTGTTAAGTTGGCTATGACAGATTGACCAATAACTGATAAAAAGGTAATCATATTTAAATTTTGCCCTAGATGGCTATAAGTCATCGAAATAATTATCCGATGAATAGTGGAACTTAACGGGACCGTCAGGCTGCCCATTCATGAATTGTTGCACCCAGTCAGATTTTGAGTGTTTAAGTTCTTGTGGTGTGCCTTGACCGATTATTTTACCAGATGACATGATATAGATATAGTCGGCAATGGCAGCGGTTTCTTGTACATCATGAGAAACTATAATGCTGGTTAAGCCGACTGAATCATTGAGTGTTTTGATTAGTTTGATCAGTACCCCCATGGAAATAGGATCTTGTCCGGTAAAGGGTTCGTCATACATCACCATCATGGGGTCTAAGGCAATAGCTCTGGCGAGGGCAACGCGCCTAGCCATACCACCGGATAATTCATTGGGTGACAAGTGCCTTGCGCCTCTGAGGCCGACAGCCTGTAGCTTCATCAAAACCAGTGTTCTGATAATGGTTTCAGGTAATGCGGTATGTTCTCGGATTGGATACGCAACATTGTCGAAAACGTTAAGATCTGTCAGCAATGCGCCACTTTGAAATAACATACCCATTTTTTTTCGTAAGGTATAAAGTTCCGAACGACTTAATTGGTTAATGTTCAGGCCATCAACCGAAATTGTCCCATGGGATGGGCTAAGTTGGCCGCCAATAAGTTTTAGTAAGGTTGTTTTACCACTGCCGCTCGGGCCCATGATGGCGGTAATTTTACCGTGTTGGATATCAAGCGAGGTATTATCAAAGATAATCCGTTGCCCGCGAGAGAATGACAGGTTACGAATAGTCACTAAGCTCGGGTGTTGGGTGTTATTTTCTTCCATTAACAGTGATTGAAGGTAAAAAGGTGCTATTTTCCATGAGCCGTTAATATAAAGTCAAATGATTAGTAGGGATAAGTTTATACAGAAAGTAGGTGGTCGTGGCATAATAAAAAATTTTATCTGATTTGAAGTTATGGTTGTTAATATATTAGTGCTGATTATCAGCTTGGTTGCATTGGTTTATGCTGCAAATTACTTTGTTTCTGGCGCGGTTTCTATTGCCAAGGCAATGGGGGTTTCATCCCTGGTTATAGGCTTGACTATTGTCGGACTGGGAACATCAGCCCCTGAGATTTTGGTGTCTGGAATATCTTCTTTGCAAGGTAACCCCGGCTTAGCTGTGGGGAATGCTTTGGGGTCAAATATTGCTAATATTGGGATGGTGCTCGGGGTAACGGCAATCATTGCTCCGATAGCTATGCCATCGGGTATTATAAAGCGTGAACTGCCAGTTTTAATGGTAATTAGCATAGCCTGTTATTTGCTTGCTTTTGATGGTTTAGGGCAGATTGATGGTGTGATGATGTTAATGACTCTGGTTGTTTTTCTCGGGTGGTTAATTAAGTCTTCCCGAGGGAGTGAGCAAGCAGATGATTTTTCCGATGAGTTTGATAGTGAAATGACCGCTAGGAAAGCTTGGATTGTCTTTGTTTTAGGGCTTTTCGGCTTGTTAGTGAGTTCTAAATTATTGGTTTGGTCTGCCGTTAATATTGCACAGTATTTTGGGATCAGTGATTTAGTTATTGGTTTGAGTGTTGTTGCCGTTGGCACCAGTCTTCCTGAATTGGCAGCTTCGATTATGAGTGTTATTAAAAAGGAAGGGGATTTGGCGCTTGGCAATATTATTGGTTCTAATATTTATAATTTATTAGCGGTTTATTCGTTGCCAGGGTTGTTTGCGCCAAATGTGTTGGATCAGAATGTTTTGTACAGAGATTTCCCCGTGATGCTTTTTTTAACGGGTATTCTATTTGTTTTTGGGTATAAGTTTTTTAAAAAAATAGGTTCTATTAGTCGACTGGAAGGCGTCATGTTGATATCTTTTTATGTTGGTTATCAATGGGTTATTTTTTAATAGTGCATTAAGTGTTTGATATATTGAAAGTGAAATTGTTGTTATGGATGAGCAAGCATTAACAAAATCGGCCCTAGCGGTTATTAACAGTGAAATTCAGGCGGTTCAGTTATTGCGCGATAGAATTGATGAAGATTTTATCCGTGAA
>DTSI01000011.1 GCA_012965425.1 Methylococcaceae bacterium | reverse complement strand
CGTATCGAGAGGGTTCGCTAAAGAATGGTTAATACGTAAAATTGCAAAACAGTGAGTTCGATCGCCTTCGACTATATCCAGAGAAGTTCAGCGGCATGGTGGCGTTAAATTTTATCGTGCTCATGTAGCTGACCATACCGCCTGGAGGAATGGCCTCCACAACAAATATCAGGTTGGCTAGCCAAAAATTACCCTTATGATGATGGCATGCAAATCTCTCAAGAAACTATTTATAAAAGTCTCTATGTTCAAGCAAGAGGCGTTCTTAAAAAAGAGTCAATGGTTCATTTACGTTCTGGTCATAACATGCGTCATGCCACGATGCATTCAACACGAGGTGATCGAGGTTCTATTCGTATTGTCAAAGGTGTATCTATTAGCGAAAGACCTTCGGAAGTTGAAGATCGCGCGGTACCAGGTCATTGGGAAGGTGATTTGATTAGTGGCCGCAAAAATACTCACATCGCCACTCTTGTTGAACGAAAATCTCGATGTATAATTTTGGCGCAATTAGAAGGAAAGGATACGGATTCTGTTATTAATGCATTGATTAGAGAAATGATAAAATTACCAATGCAATTAAGAAAAACATTAACATGGAACAGAGGCATGGAAATGGCCAAGCATCATGATTTTTCTATTGCTACCGATATGGATGTATATTTTTGTGATCCTAAAAGTCCTTGGCAACGCGGTACTAATGAAAATACAAACCGCTTGCTCAGGCAATACTTTCCTAAGAGAACACCTTTAGCTCATTTTTCTCAAGATGATTTAGATATAGTGGCATTAGAATTAAATGAACGACCTTGAAAAACACTGGAATATAGAACCCCAACTGAAGTAATGCTAGAGTGTGTTGCGTTGATGGGTTGATGGGTTGAATACACAATCACGAAATTCAGTACCGATTCAAAGGCGAAAGTGAGCTTAGGCTAGGCGAAGTAACAGGGTGGCTGTCTGAATGTTACGGTAAACACTTTCCATCCGACAGAACAAGAACGTTTGAGCTAAACACATTTTCTGACCATGGCCTGATGTACTGCTTTCCGCTTGAAGGGTAGGCAACAATAGTTCCTAACAAAAACATCAACTTCGCGGCTAGGACACCGGACGCTCGTGCCTCGCGCCAGTTATATTGGCGTTATATATTTTCAAAAAAATAATTTCATTTTTGACCTAGTGAACTCGAATGTGTAAAGTCTTATATTTAACCAATTAATTAGAGAATATATTATGAGTAAAGGTACAGTAAAGTGGTTCGATGCAGGTAAAGGTTTTGGTTTTATTACTCCAGAAGATGGTGGCAAAGATCTTTTCGTTCATCATTCAGAAATTCAAAGTGGTGGAGATTATGCATCTCTTAATGACGGTCAAGCGGTAGAATATGAAGTAGGCCAAGGCCAGAAAGGTCCTTGTGCTAACAAAGTTGTCGCAATTTAGTAAAAAACACATAACCAGTCGCTTAACTTGACCGGCGCATATAAACGCACCGATCAAGTTAGCTCAAACGTTATAGGGCGGCTTAAAGCCCGCTGGTGCCCGAAGCAAGCATACTCCG
>DTSI01000010.1:44728-45410 GCA_012965425.1 Methylococcaceae bacterium | reverse complement strand
TCATGGGTACAATAATGAACATTTGCATAGTGCAATTAAATTCGTCACAGCTGAACAACGTCATAAGGGTGAAGATAAAGAAATACTGGTAAAGCGTAAATGCGTCTATCAGCAGGCCAAGTCACGGCACCCTGAGCGCTGGGGTGGTGCAATAGAAAATTGAGACCAGGTCGATGAGGTATTCCTTAATCCTAAGAAACAGAAGAAAGTGGCGGCATAACTTTTTAACTTTAGGCGATAACTCTCTTGAAATCTGCCGCCAGCCCTCGCGTTCGCTCTTGTATGATTTAAATAAGCAGCTAAGCCAGTTTTTATTAGCATTAACTGCTCTAATAAAAAATGATGAGGTAGACCGTTTCGCTCATGGTTCATAAAGAAACCGTCATGGCGTCAAGGTCGCCTCATCAACCTTTTAATTATCTCGAGCAGTTACCTGGAACACTATGTGATTCCGCATCAACAAGAATCAGAACTGCGAGCGATTAAAACATGATAAATAAATGCATAAAATACAAAATGGTTGGTGTCGATGTTTCTAAACTCAAATTAAATATTACTTGTAATCAAAAAAGATATTTAACCATTGATAATCAAGAAAGTAAGTTTTCTAAACTGATCCAATCTGTCGCTGATCTTAATAACGTTTGTTTTGTTATGGAAGCAACCGGTGGGTATGAAAGAA
>DTSI01000010.1:14900-44718 GCA_012965425.1 Methylococcaceae bacterium | reverse complement strand
CGCCGAGTTAATCTCTTATTGTCAAAAGGGATCGCCGTGAGCGTGGTTAATGCTAAACGCGTCAGAGATTACGCAAAAGCCATTGGCCAACATGCAAAAAATGATCGTATAGATGCCCATATAATAAGACAGTCTGCCGCAATAACTCAACTCAAACGCTATATGCAACAGACGGATTCAACTATTCGACTTGATGCGCTAATTAAACGACGAGATCAGCTTGCTAAACAGAAAACCGCTGAAAAACACCATCTAGAAGCCGCTATTGATCTAAATTCCATGCGCTCCATTAAGAAATTTATTAAAGCGTTTGATAAATAAATTGAACAAATTGAAACAAAAATAAAGGTGCTTATTGAAACAGATAGCACTCTTAGAAAACAAATGCAACAACGCACTCAAGTCACAGGTGTTGGCAATGTTACTGCTGCTACGCTGTTAGCTCTATTACCAGAATTAGGTCAACTATCCAATAAACAAATCAGCGCAGTAGTGGCTGTGGCACCCTCTTGCAAAGATAGCGGCATGATGAGAGGTCATCGAGCTGTTTGGGGTGGCCGTGCATTAATACGATCGACTCTTTATATGGCTACATTGAGTGCCGTTTACCACAATAAGCCTATCAAGAGTTTCTATCAGCGTTTAATCGCTAATGGAAAACAGCAGAAAGTGGCACTCGTTGCTTGTATGAGAAAACTTTTAATCATTTTAACTGTAATGACAAAAAACAATACTGAATGGAATCCTAATTTCAGCAAATTAGCTTGACTTTTAACACAGTTGCTCCATGGCTAGCAGCGCAGGTAACCTTTTAGCCAAGAGTATGGCTAACTATGCCACATGCTACGGCGGCTATCAGTTTTGCAACTGGGCGGTCAATTATGTGATGGTCGCGCTATTAATTTAGGCGAAGCTCTTAACGTCCAAGGGGACCGTCTGGTTAAAAAAATACCACCAGTGGCTTCAACAAGAGGATCTTTCTAACTCACAAGGCCATGAACTGATGAATAAAACCAACCCCCGATATACACTACAAAATCACCTTGCCCAAGAGGTCATTGGATGAGGCAGATGCGAGAAACCTTACCCGGGTCAATGACATTCTGGGGGGCTTACGCCACCCTTATAGCAAACAACTCGGTAAAGAATGATTCATGCAAAAAAGACCTGACGGGGAAAAACATCGCGCAGACTGTTCAATGTTGTCGTGTAGCTCTTAAAAAACTCCATCCTAAGGGTAACTGGTATTATAACCAATGTGCAAATAAGCAACTTTTCTGCTGATAATTTTCTATTATCACAACTGCTCCAGACAAATCATCTGTTGCTACATAAGGACTTTCAACAGCCACCACAGACATCCCTGCCGCCACTGCCGCTGTTATACCATTTACTGAATCTTCAAAAACAACACAATCATGAGGTGATTGTTTTAATGCACGTGCACACATCAGAAAGATATCTGGTGCAGGTTTAGGATTTCTTAACCCGGGATTATCGCCACACACAACAGTACTAAAAAGTGTTTTCCAACGATGGCGACTGAGTTTCAACTGACACAGTGCACTATTAGAACTGGTTGCCAAAGCGAGCGGAATTCCTTTGCCATTTAGTTCAGCTAAAAAATCCCCTGCACCAACTATTTCTTGGGAATTAGAAAATAATTTTTCAAGAAAAACCGCTCTTTTATTCAAAAAAGCATCAACCGTTAGCGGCAGTTCAAGACGGTTAATAACTAAAGCGGCTCCAATGCGAGCATCCCCGCCCATCACCTGTCTTTTAAGGTTCAAATCAAATGTTTTTCCATAAGGATCTACAACTTCTTGCGTTGCTAAGCTATAGAGCCGCTCGGTATCTAACAGAGTCCCGTCAAGATCAAAAATAACAGCATTGGGCTTAGTTAACATCAATCGCTCTTAACAAGGAACTGACACCCGGCCAGAGGTTTGAACAACTTATCCTCTGTTCAATGAAGGCATCACCGCCATTATGCATGGCGTCCCCGAGAGGATTCGAACCTCTACTCTGACCCTTAGGAGGGGTCTGCATTATCCAATTATGCTACGGAGACGGAAATGTTAATTATAACAACAAAATAATCAACACATCGCTATCCATAGCGATGCGCAATAAAAACATCCTGTTTTTTATTGCTAAAGCCTATCTCGTGTACCTATTAAGACAATAATCATATACACTCCATATGTTTCACCTTTTTGTGCCTTTTAAATAGCCTTATATTTTAACCCATAATCTACGAAACAATTACTACTCAGGATCACTCAACAACCATGGCCTTTGAAAAAATTCTACTCTCCTCTAAACTGGTTGGTAAATCTATTGAGGTCTTAACTATAGCCACCATTATTTCGATTATTTCTATCGCCAAAGCGACCCGTCTTGTCAGTAAAACCACGCGTTCTCTTTACCGTCACATCCAACCTACTGACAAATCTCGTCATAATACGCCCCAGACGACATTCATACCACGCCAAGAACCTGTCGACGTAACGCTTGATTCTTACGCTTTTACCCCCACCGTCATTTCTGGTGGCAAAGAAGAACCTAATAATAACCCAACACCTAACGCCAGCAACAATGAACTCTTTCTGCAACAACAAATCGTTCGGCTACAAAAAGAACTTGCAGAACTTAGAGAAGAATCTGAGGAAAGAGAAAACAGATTACTGACCCTGATAGAAAATAAATTCTTTGGCCGCTCATTTGTTTTAAAAAAGTTCTTAAAGAAGTTGCTAAAATGATCCACGACTTTTGATTTTCTGAGAAAAACCATGAGACCCATAAAAAAACAGCCTCTCCATAATAACGCTGCACACGAAAACAGTACCCCTTACGTACAATTTCTGCAGCAACAAATCATCCAGTTACAACTGGATATGAAGGCACTTCAACAAAGACATGATAAAAAAGAAGACCGACTATTAGCTATTATCGAGTCTAAAATTATACCTCCCAAAAGAATCTTAAAAAGCTGGCTCAATAAAGTTATCAAATAGATAGCTACTGTCAGCAGTTCAGTGACCAACGGTTCAAGTGACCGAAATCATAAACATTAACGCAGCAACAAGGCACTGGGGTGACGGACCAAAATGGAACGTCCCTTCCCGCGGCGTGAAACCCACCCTCTTATTTCTACTTTCTTATCAAGATAAACCGTCACATCAGGAAAAAAAAGCAAGTGGGCACGGGGAATTCTGATCATTAATTCACCCGAATCAACACTAAGATAGACATACTTGCGCTTCATAGCCACGGAACGTACCGTTCCGATTAATCGTTGCCAACCATAACTGCTTTTTGCTAAGCCATTAGCAATGACTTTAGGCTGATACTCGTCCATCCCCCAAAGTGCAAGGCGCTCCGATTGCGCCCATTGTTGTGCTAGCAACATTGTTTTCAAATAATTTAAATTAGGCGGGTGGATACTAACCGTTGCCCACCCCCTCTTCACCATTTCAAGATTAATGTGTAATCCCGTTGTTGTGAAAAGATGAGCCAATGTCCGCCCATATTTGTCCTGTCTCTCCATATCAGCTTCAAGACGCACCTTTTGTCCGGCTAACAAGGTGATCAATCCCTCTCGGGCTCTCGCACTGCCGGCCTCTCCAGGCTTATTGTATCGCTCAATTTCAGGGGTATTAATACTCAACAGGCGTACTTTTAATTGGTTATCTAAAAGCAGGGTATCACCATCGTAGACCTTAGTAACTGAATAGAAAATATCCCCAGTCAGCGGCATTTCATTAGCCTCTATGCCGGTCGGGTTTTGATCTGAATAATAACGTTGACCGTCACGATCGTCCCAGAAAAAGACTTTCGCAATCAAGCTTTCGGAAAAAAAAAAACAAACTGATTAGTACTACATTTTTCTTTAGCATTTTATAAATAAATGACAAAATAAGGCTATTTTAAATCAATCCACCTTTTTCATGATTACAATCATACAGCGCGTATCCTCTGCTACGGTAACGGTTAACCATGCACCGATAAGTCAAATCAATCAAGGTATTCTTGCTCTCGTTGCTATTGAGAAACAAGACGATGAAACACACGCCGAACGATTACTCCAACGGCTCTTAAATTACCGTATTTTTTCTGACTCAAATGATCGAATGAATCTTTCTCTCAAGCAAATTAATGGCGGCTTATTACTCGTCCCTCAATTCACGCTTGCTGCAGATACTGACTGTGGTAATCGCCCGAGCTTCACGCCGGCAGCATCACCTGAACACGGCAAAAAAATGTTTAATTATTTAGCCACTACGGCTAAACAACTGTACCCAACGGTTGAGACCGGCTTATTTGGAGCCAATATGCAAGTCAGCTTAACCAATGACGGTCCCGTAACCTTTACATTACGGACCAAATAACAACACGCCTTACTGTTAATTGTTACCAGTTATCCGTTTCATCGTCCTCATAGGGTTTAGGTCTTACAGAATCGGGGACTTTAGAGGCTTTTGCGTTACGCAATAAAATCAAAGCACTCCCCACAATTAAAACCCCGGCTAAAATTGCAAATAACACTCCCATTTAATCGCCTCCTATCACCTGTGATTAATTAAAAAAACCAACCTATAACACACTAAACCCCATTTACCCAATAAAGTTCCCTGCCGTTGACCTTTTTAACCGGTTGCCAACCAGCCTGAAAAAACAAGCTGATTCTTAAACTCTGTTTAGATTCCTTAGCGAGTTAAAAACACCTGTTATAATAACCCTATGTACTCGGATGACATGACGCTATTCACAACAGATTTATGCGATGCACACAGTTCATTGTCAGGGTTCCAAATTGCTGAACCTATTTTCAAAAGTTTTGGTGGCAACTGTCGGTTCTCTGGTCAAATAACGACCCTCAAGGTTCTGGAAGATAATGTGCTGGTCAGAAACACCCTCGAGCAACCCGTCGATAATCGCGTTCTGGTGATTGATGGTCAAGGTTCCTTAAATTGTGCCTTGTTAGGTGATAATTTAGCGCTCATCGCCTATGAAAATGGCTGGCAAGGCATTATTATCAATGGCTGCATTCGTGATACCGAACGAATCAAGCAGATTCCAATTAGCATTAAGGCACTGGCAGCACACCCCTTAAAATCACAAAAAAAAGGCACTGGAACTCAGGGGCTTGTCATTAATTTCGCGGGCATAGCCTTTGAGCCGGACCATTATATTTTTTCAGATCCTGATGGCATTGTCGTTTCCAAAGATAGAATCAGGTAGAATATACGCATTCACATTCACTTATCAAATAAATATGCAAATAATACTCGCTAACCCCCGCGGCTTTTGCGCCGGTGTTGACCGTGCTATAGACATTGTTGACCATGCAATTGATACCTTTGGGGCACCGATTTATGTTCGTCATGAAGTTGTTCATAATCGTACTGTCGTAGAAGGCCTTAGAGATAAAGGGGCTATTTTTATTGAGGATGTAAACGATGTCCCTGAAGGCTCCTACCTGATTTTCAGTGCACACGGTGTTTCTAAAAAAGTTCAAAATCAAGCCAAGAAGCGTAACCTAACCGTCTTCGATGCAACCTGCCCACTGGTAACCAAGGTCCATATTCAAGTTGCCAAACACGCCAAAGCTGATAAAGAAGTCGTCTTAATTGGTCACGGAGGACACCCTGAGGTAGAAGGAACGATGGGACAATATGAAAAATGCACCGATAATGGCAACATCTACCTCGTTGAAACGCCGGAGGATGTTAAAGCACTTAAACTCAATAATCCTGAGAATTTAGCTTATGTGACACAAACAACCCTGTCTATGACTGATACACATGCCATGGTTCAAGCACTCAAAGAACAGTTCCCCTCTATTCAAGAACAGAAAAAAGACGATATTTGCTATGCAACACAAAACCGGCAAGATGCGGTCACCGACTTAGCAAGCAAAGCAGATTTAATTTTAGTGGTCGGTTCACCCAATAGTTCTAACTCAAATAGATTAAGAGAAATTGCCGTACAACTCGGCAAACCTGCTTATTTAATTGATACCGCCGCCGATCTAGATCAAGGTTGGTTTGCCGGTATTAATACTGTCGGAGTCACAGCAGGCGCATCAGCACCCGAAGTTCTTGTTCAGCAAGTTATCAGACAACTCCAAACTTGGGGCGGAAACACCGTCGAAGAAAATGCCGGCATTGAGGAAAAAGTTGTTTTCTCGCTCCCTAGAGAACTCAGACAACACATGAATCGTACCTAGAACATACCCATACTGACTGTTCAAAAAAGGCGCAATTAACGGCGCCTTTTTTATATCTCTTGAAGATAAACCACCCAACCATTCTAATTTACAAGCCTTCTCGACCCATTTTGCGCACATACCATTGCATGAAAAAGCTCCGTGGTTGACGCAGTCCTGTACGCACATGATAAAGTTTATATTCATTATTAACAGTAGCTAGAAACAACCGATAACCCAAATCGGTACCACAAAATAACAATTGATCATTTTCTTTGACCAAATAATCACTCCCGGGCAAAATAAAAATATTTTCATCACCTGACTTGACCACCAATGCCACTAAATCAAGCGATTTTGTCCTGTCTCTGGGGTCTTTAAGTAAATCACCTAATTGAACCGAATCATTTTCCAGAATACGCGTTAAAACTTTTGCGTTACTCTGGGTAATATCAAAGGACGTTAACAACGGCACCTTATCTCCAACACACGCCTTCACCCAACTGATCACCTTATTCATTTCATCTGCACGATCCTGATTAACCAAAAAATACTTAAAAAATGGCTTCAGTAACGGTGCTTTCAGTAATAACATAATGCGCCTTGCAGCAACCAAAGAAGGTTGCATCACCATATCGGCCTTCGCCGCCTGAAAAGCTGCAAAATTCTCATGGGAATTTTGCCTAACCACGGTGAAAATATTCGGATTTATCGAACGCGCATTTAATAAAATACTGACATTTTGGCCATCATCATCCGTTCCTGTCACAATACCAACGGCTTGTTCAATACCCGCCAACTTTAATGTTCTGACCGTCGTTAACCCTAAAACAAAGTTCTCAACATCCTCCTCATCAGGACTAATCGGCTGCGGGTCAATAATGGCTGTTTTTAGACCTTGTTTATTTAATGCCCGTTTAATTTCCTGCCCCATACGACCAAAACCACAGATGATCCAAAGACCATTATCAGGAGGGCTGAGCGGTTGCTCTAATTCAGTAGATTTTTCCCCTACTAACCAATTATTAAAGGAGTAAAAATAACGCTGCTCAATAGAGAAGGCCAATAACTGAGCGTACGTTTTAAACGGATCAATAATATGAACCTTACCCCCAATAGTTGCCAATGTTTCTTCCCAAATCTCAACTTTTGACTTGGTAATTACTTCAATTCCTGGGTTTAAAATTCTGGCCATTGCTGAAATCTTAAGGTTAGTTTCTTCATTACTCGTTACCGAAACGATAGCCTTACAATCAGCTCGCCTAATTCCAGCTTCAATTAAATGTTTTGGAACACTCGCATCTGCAAACAAACCCGGCATAGGAACCTTATAATCACGCAATTGCAACGCCTTAATACGTTCCTCATTACTGTCGATGACAACGGCTGTTAACCGGGCATCACTTAACCCA
Source organism: Methylococcaceae bacterium (assembly GCA_012965425.1). GTDB lineage: Bacteria > Pseudomonadota > Gammaproteobacteria > Methylococcales > Methylomonadaceae > OPU3-GD-OMZ. The sequence goes on along the minus strand of DTSI01000010.1, from coordinate 37,095 downwards.
CGCGCTAAAACACTGCCCGTATCACCAAAACCACAGATAATAATAAAATCACCTGAAATCCGTGCAACTTTATTAGAAAAATCATGCTCGGCCAGCGCTTTTGCCAAAAATGGATTCTGCACTAAGCGAATAATACTACCAATCGCATAAAACCAAGTAATTACACTAATATACAAACAAACGATAGCCCAAAAACGCTGGGCATTACTATATGGAAAAGGTATTTCTCCAAACCCTGTCGTTGTTGCCGTATAAGTCATGAAATAAAAAGCATGAAAAATACTTAAATATTGCGTTTTACCATCCACTACAGGACCCGGCATGAGTATCATTCCAGCAATCGAAAGGGAATAAACGATAACGATAGCGAGAATTGGCTTACGCATTTCCCGTAACACAATGAAGATTACACGACTCAGATCAACTGCAGCAGCCATTGATTTTACACTTAATTAAAAAAAGGAAATGTTTATAAGCGTGACATAAGGGTGTCTGCTACCAAAATAACAACTGAAACAACATTGGCTAAAAGCGCCCCACCCGATAATGCCACAATACTGGCCATCACATCGGGTGTTAACCCCACGGTGGTAATATGAACCGCTGTTGTCCAGTAAAAAACCGCTACTACCAATTGTAAATCTGCTACTAAACTAGTTGCTAATAAAACGGCACCCACTTGAGATCTGTCTCCCAATTTTAAACCTGTCGCCATAAAATTAACGACCACAACAGCAAACAATTCATAAACATTATGATGTGCGGGGTTATCCATTTCACCCAGGAAAAAACCGAAATTTAAGGTCATTGCTAAAACAATGAAAAAACCGAAAATGACTTTTTCTAGATTCATCCATTTCCTCCAAGAAATAATCTATTCAGTAAAAATTAAGTTATGATTTACAATAATGGATAATACTCCAAAAACACTTTATTGAACCCAATTAATTTATAAAATCTGTGAATAAACACAAAACGACACACACCACAGAGATAGACGCCATTCGCCTAGACAAATGGCTCTGGGTGGCGCGGTTTTATAAAACCCGTAAACTTGCCGCTGAGGCTATTGCCGGCGGTAAAGTACACCTGAATGGACAACGGTCAAAACCAGGCAAAGAGGTTAAAATTGGGGCACAGCTGTTTATCACCAAAGACCTGTATCAATGGGATATTACACTCATCTCTCTTGCCAAGCACCGTAGGCCAGCAAAAGAGGCATTGCTACTTTATCAAGAAAGCCAGGACAGTATGGACAAAAGACAAAAACAAATTTTGCTTAACCGTGAAAATAGAACCCTGTCAGATAATTACAAAGATCACCGACCTAATAAAAAAGAACGCCGACAAATACACCGGTTTATTCGCCAATAACCAATGATTACCACAGCAATTTTATAAACATGATGGCGGTTTAGGTAGTCCTGCTAGTTTACAAGCATAACGCAAAGGCCCTTCTGGAAATAAGCGATGTAAATACCGACTATTGCCTTTGTCCGCCCCGAGTGTTTTTTTAACCCCTTTAATAAAAACCCGGGTATTCGGCAAATGTTTATAAGTCAAATAATAGGTTCTCGCATACTCCACAATCTCCCAGTGTGCTGCCGTCATCTGAATACCATTACTGTCAGCCAGTACATAGGCCACATCAGGGGTCCAATCCAGAAGATCACATAAAAAACCTTCCTCCGTAACTGCAATATTCTGACCTATTCCTTTTAATGCCACGAATGCATGACCGAGTGATCCACTGTCAAATCAACAAAACCTGAATAATCAACTATGCTAAGCCCGCGAACAATGTCAGATTCGTCAATGCCACGCAAAGCCAGATCAACCGCTAAAACACTAACGCTCATATTTGCTAAAACCGCATCCCAATAATTAGCCCATTCACCTTGGCGCATTAATGTGATAACAGCATCACCTATTACAATGACGCTGTCATTAGCATTAGTACCCAAACGATCAAAGAGCGGCGCTGTTAACGGCACTTTGGAAATAATATGCAACATAATTCAATTAACCTGTGTACTTAAAAGACCGACATGTCTGGTATGTAATTTTAAGCAAAGCATTTATATTTATCAAACAATACTCATTGCTTGTACATGTTAAAATTTCATTCATGAACCTTCAACCCATCTATTCTGTTTCAGCACTCAATCGAGAGACTAAACAACTCTTATCACAACACTTCTTACGTATTCGTGTTGAAGGAGAGATTTCCAACCTGAGTACCCCTTCATCAGGACATCTCTATTTCACGCTAAAAGATGAGCACGCACAAATTCGTTGTGCGATGTTTCGTTCTTCAACTCGTCACATGCACTTTAAACCGACTAATGGCATTGCTATTATTGTGACCGCGCAAGTGGGTTTATATGAACCACGTGGCGATTACCAACTGACTGTTGAGAAAATAGAGCCCGCTGGTGAAGGTGAATTACTACGTGCATTTGAAGCCTTAAAAAAACGTCTTCAGGCCGAAGGATTATTTGCCCAAGAACTAAAAAAAAGCTTACCCAACTTCCCCAACTGCATTGGTTTAATCACCTCACCGACCGGTGCTGCAATACGCGATATTTTATCTGTCTTAAAACGCCGTTTTATTGCCACTCCTATTATCATTTACCCGACATCAGTACAAGGCCGTCCGGCTAAATACGCTCTTGTAAACGCGATAGAAACAGCTAATCGTAGAGAGGATTGTGACCTGCTCATTATCGCGCGGGGCGGCGGGTCTTTAGAAGACTTATGGCCCTTTAATGAAGAAATTGTCGCCCGCGCCATCAACCAGAGCCAGCTTCCAATTGTGACCGGAATTGGTCACGAAACTGATTTCACCATTGCAGATTTTGTAGCAGATAAACGAATGGCAACCCCTTCCGCTGCTGCCGAGCAAGTCAGCCCTGACAGTCAAGAATTAGCCTCCAAAATACAGACCCTTGAAAAGCAAATTATTAAATTAACAACAAACCGTTTAAGTCTCTTTAACGCTCAAATAACCGGTCTCAATAACCGCATCCAACAGGCAGACCCAAGACAACAATTATCAACCCAAGCACAGCGCCTTGACGATCTGGAAATTCGGTTAAACAACACGCTCGCATCAATGTTCAACGAACTTCAAAACAAACTCACTCTCAAAACGACACAACTGCTCACGAACAACCCTAACTTTGGTATTCGGACTCGAAAATACCAAAATCAATTATTATCCAACCGGTTAAATCATGCCATTAAAGAGCAATTAACAACAAAAAAATACCTCTTGAGTCATTGTAGCCAAACATTAAATTCCCTGAGCCCGCTAGCCACGCTGAACCGTGGTTATGCTCTGATCACCGGTGTTGAAACCGGTGAGGTTATCTCCTCAATAAAGAACCTTAATACCGGTGATCGAATCAACACACGTTTTTCACAAGGCCAGGTTGTGAGCCAAATTAAAGAAATAAAGTCATGATAAAAAAAATCATTTTGCTTCTATTTACCCCACTCATTTCACTATCCGCCACACTACCCGAGCCTTTAGCAGTCCCGGGAGGTATCGTCATCAGACAGCTTGCTAGCAGCAATACTGAAAAACCCACTGTTCTTTTTCAAGAAAACCGTGTTTTAGTCATTGAAAATAACGCTCACTGGACGGCAATCGTAGGTATTTCCCTTACGCTATTACCCGGAAACTACCATCTGTTAGCAAGCACCAGAACCCAACACCGTAAGAAGGTGCCGTTCACCATTACCGCTAAAGACTACCCGGCACAATATATAACCCTCAAAAATACTCAAATGGTCAGCCCCGACCCTGCCAATCTAGCGCGTATTAAAAAAGAACGCACGCCCATCAACCGTGCCTTAAATACCTGGTCAGAAAAAGAACAGATTGCTACTGACTTTAGTTTACCGGTTACGGGTCGACTCAGCAGTTTATTTGGCTTAAAACGGTTCTTCAACAATCAACCTAGAAATCCACACAGCGGCCTAGATATTGCCGCAGCCAAAGGCACTGTAATTAAAGCACCAACCGCTGCCAGAGTTCTTGAAACCGGTCACTTTTACTATAACGGTAAAACCGTCTTTCTGGATCACGGCCAAGGATTAATCTCTGGCTACTTTCATCTGACTGATATTCATGTCAAACCCGGCCAACAGGTTTACCGCGGCGAGATCATCGGCACCGTTGGAGAAACCGGAAGAGTAACCGGTCCGCACCTACACTGGAATATTTATTTAAATAAAGCCAAAGTTGACCCTGCATTATTTATTAGTCGCTATTTGCCTCAGTTACAAGGCAAACCACAAAACTAAATAGCACCCAGCTTTTGCATTGCTCGTTTTAACGAAATCGCATCGAGTGCTTCTAAATCCAGTGCCAATAAAGCCTGAACTCTTAAACTAATTTCATCGATGGTTGCCTGAAACCCAGCTGCAATTTCTTGCTCGCTGCCTTCTATTTTTGACGGGTCTTCAAGCCCCCAATGCATCTGAATCGAATCGCCGAACCAAACAGGACAAACCTCACTGGCTGCACGGTCACACACCGTCACAATCAAATCCGGATTAAACTCAGAAAATTCATTCCATGACTGACTCTCTAGCCCCGCTACCGAAAAGTTATTCTCAAGAAGGTAGGTAATCGACAATGGATGAACGACTCCGGCCGGTTGACTCCCCGCACTTCGAGCGACAATCCGTTCTTTAGCTAATTGATTAGTAATCGCCTCTGATAAAATACTGCGACACCGATTATGCGTACAAATAAACAATATTTTCATTTTTTTCTCTACAAACTAATAACGCGTCACTATAAATACAGCAGCGGTGTTACTTTTTTAATAACTAAGTACGATACAATCTGAGTTGCTATCGGTCTTGCTCCAAATAACCTAGTACCCGTTCACAAAATAAATCAGGTTGCTCTGCATGAAGCCAATGCCCCGCCCCCGTAATCGCATCAATAATAGCGCTAGGAAACAGCTTAAAAATAACTGGGGAATCTATATAAGCTGAATTTTCCCCACCTAAAAACAATACCCGCTTAGCCCACCGTCGCCCGGGTTCTATTTCTGGAAAAGCGATAATATTATCAGAACATCGAAAAAAAACTGACAAATTAATACGCCAACGGTAATGCCCCTTATCGAGTACTAAGTTCTGTAATAAGAATTGCCTAAAATGACTATCTTTAATAGTCTCTTGCAGATAATTATCAGCCTCTTTTCGCATTCTTATCTGTTCTAAGGGAATCTGCTGTAAGGCAGCTATCGTTGCATCAAACGAATGTTCATATGTTTTTGGTGCAATATCAACAATAGTAAGTTTCAATACCCGTTGTGGGTTGTGTAGTGCAAACCACATAGCTACCTTCCCCCCCATACTGTGCCCCAGTATATTTGCTTTTAACAAACTGTGCTGGTCCATAAAAAACAAAAGGTCTTGTGCCATTGCAGGATAATCCATAACGTCCGAATGCGGCGACTCGCCATGGTTTCGCTGATCTAGTACATACACACAAAATTTATCAGATAAGCGCTTTGCCACAGAGCGCCAATTTCTTGCTGAAGCAAAAAAACCATGCAAAATAATCAAGGGTGGTTTCTGATAATCCCCAAAGGTTTGAAAAACGAGCGGGAGTGATTTAATCGCTGACATACCCTAACCTAGTCACTGACACATGATATAAAAACAACCTAACACCCATCTTCGCAGAACCGTCATTATATTGATCTGTGTGAAAAATCAGGACTAAGACTCAACAACCCCATTACGATTGGGCCAAAAACTTAAAAAAATTCTGCTACTATAATAACCCAGTCATGCCTAACAGTCACAGACTATCCCGTTCAAAGGCTTTTTTTCAGAGGACGAAATGAATAGTAATTGTATTGAAGAAATCATCATTAGCCCATTAAAAAAAAGTCACAATTTTTCACAAAACGAAATTAAAAAAATCATCTCATTAAATACCAAAGATAAAAATAAACGCCTACGTAATTGTGCACTCGCCATCCTAAATACCGGCTCTGTAACAGATGACCCATCTATCATTTCCCATCTGTATAATAATTTCACGATCACACCTATTGCGACCGACTGTGGCCTTAATATTAAACTTAATCATGCACCGACCTATGCTTTTGTAGACGGAGAACTTATTACCGGCATCAGAGAACATTTATTCGCCATTATTCGTGATATCTTTTTCATTGAACAACTCGAATCTATGGGTTCTTTCAAAACACCCAGCAGTGATGACATTACCAATGCCGTATTTCATCAACTCCGTAATGCCGGTATTCTCAATCAAGAAAATGGCGTTTCCTTAGTCGCTTGTTGGGGGGGGCATGCCATTAATAATGTCGAATATTGTTACAGTAAAGAAGTTGGTTATCAATTAGGCTTACGCAATTTCGATATTTGTACCGGGTGCGGACCGGGTGCGATGAAGGGACCGATGAAGGGAGCAACTATTGGCTGGGCCAAACAACGCTTAAATAAACAACGCCTGATCGGTCTCACCGAGATCGAAATTATTGCTTCAGAACCGCCTAATGCAATTGTTAAAGATTTAATTACCTTCCCGGATATTGAAAAACGTTTAGAAGGCTTTGTTAGAACGGCACATGGTATTATCGTATTTCCTGGCGGCGTAGGAACGACAGAAGAAATCCTCTATTTATTAGCCATTCTTTTAGAAGACGACAACCGCAACACCCCTTTTCCCTTTATTTTCACAGGACCTACAGAATCGGCCAGTTATTTTGAAATGATTGACTCTTTTATAGGTAAAACATTAGGCCCTAAAGCTCAATCGCTGTATAAAATCATCATTTCAGATGCGGTGGCTGTCTCCCAACATATTAAGACTGGCCTGAAGGAGGTAAAAGACTTCAGAGCTAGCAATTGTATTTCACCCATATACAACTGGGCACTAACCATTAATGAAAAGGCACAATTACCCTTTGCTCCAACGCATCAAAACATGGCTACATTAAACTTATGCACCGAACAACCGACACACATCCTAGCACAAAATTTATGTCATACCTTCTCGGGTATTGTCAGCGGTAATGTAAAACCCAAAGGGATCAATCGAGTCAAAGAACACGGCCCTTTCATTATTAATGGCGACCCGACAATTCTCACCGCAATTGATGAACTACTTAGTGCCTTTATTCAATCAAATCGAATGAAACTACCCTCAAACGAGACCTATCAACCCTGCTATCGAATCAATTCAGAACAAGCATGAAAATAAAGTAAAGACCCCCTCACTTTTGACAACGCTCACTAAATTGACATCTGTATTTTTTAGAAAACCCTCTGACACAAAGGGTCACTTGGATATTAACTTCATAACCTTCTGGAGTCGCCCGTCTAGTTTTTTTTGTGCCATAAAACGTACAATTTTAAAACTATTTTTCCAGCCAATCCGTTTCACCACCCATTGAGCTAATTTCTGCTTACTGAAAACGGACTGACTTTTCTTATTAAAGCCTGACAACTTAATCATTCTTTAAGGTCTCTTGATACAATTTTTTTGTTAAATACTGACACGAGATCAATTCCCTCAAAAGTATTGTCTTCGCAATACACTGCTAACGATCCGTTAAAAAAACCGAAACAAAAAAACCTCAAAATAAATTTAATTGTCCCGAAGGCGCATGTTCCGATGGCATCCGCATACTATCCATATCATTGCAGGCTGTTAATAACAGCGCCACAACTATTATCAGTTTCTTCAAAAATATCTCCTCTCAAAAAACATCACTTATAAATTTTTTCCCTGATACCCGTAACGTTTGCGCTTAACGACTACAACGGGCGTCGTTTCCACAACACTGTCAGCGGGAACTTCATCCTCCGTAACATCCACTTCTTCTACGACCACTAGATCTTCTATATTATCTACAACTTGAATATCCTCTACATCATCAGTTACCGTTAATGCACTCGCAGGCACAGTCGGTGCTCGAGTCGATTTAAAGAGAAACCCCATAAATCCTAAAAAACCTAACAACAAAAATAACTCTAATGATGAAATGGAAGATTTCTTCGTGTCCAGAGCTATCAGAGCATTTTTCTTAATCTCATCATTTTGATAAATAACAACCGGAGTAAAGTCACTTGCCGGATATTTCTTAGCCGCAAAAACTTGCGCACTACCAACACCACTTAAAACAAAAACAATAACCCAATAAAACAATGATTTTTTTAACATTTTCATGTCCCTGTTTATTACTGATTTATTGCGGAGTATATCCCAGCTAAGAAAAACTTGCCAATTGCTATTTATTTACACTGCCTTTAACCCTAGTTTTGAAAAAAAACACGTCCTGAACTAAGCCTGTTTAATTTAGGTCTTAACTATTAATCAAATCAAGGAAACCTCCTATGGAAATTGGCTTAATTCGTGAAATTCGTAATGCTGAATTTCGAGTTGCGCTGACGCCTTATGGTGTTGAACAACTCTCCTTAGCCGGTCATAGGGTCAAAGTCGTTCAAGACGCTGGCAAAGGATCTGGATTTAGCGATGCCTCATACCTTAATGCAGGTGCGCGTATTTGTGATGCAAGCAGTGCTTGGGACAGTGAGTTAGTCCTTAAAGTTAAAGAACCTATCGCCAGCGAATACCCATACCTTAGTCAACAAATTCTATTTGCTTACTTACACCTTGCTGGTACTGACCCACAGTTAACACAACAACTATTAAAAAAAAACACAACGGCTATCGCCTATGAAACAGTTACCGACAAAAAATCCCACTTACCATTATTAGCACCGATGAGTGCCATTGCCGGGAATATGAGCGCTGTGATAGGCAACTACTTTTTAGCCGCTCCACAAGGTGGATCTGGCATACAATTAGGACGCATCAATGAACAACATTTTGGACATGTTGTCATTATTGGCGATGGTGTTGTCGGTCAACATGCCGCGCGAATGGCTATCGGAATGGGGGCAACCGTAGAGTTAATCGGGCTATCTAAACAAGGAACCCCCTTGACCGATTTAACCCTCAAACAAATACCCTATTATTATTCCAGCCCTGAAATTATTGTTGATCGGCTTAAAATTGCCGACCTTGTCGTGGGTGCCGTTTTAATACCGGGGCATAAATCACCTTGGGTCGTTACCCATAACATGGTAAAAAAAATGAAACCCGGCTCAGTCATTATTGATGTCAGCATTGATCAAGGGGGCTGTATTGAAACATCCCATATCACTACCCACGAAACACCTATCTTTAAAAAACATGGTGTGATTCACTATGCTGTCTCCAATATGCCAGGAGCATATCCCAGAACGGCGACCTGTGCCTTGGAAAAGGTGACCTTGCCTTATATTTTAAATTTAAGCAACTATGGTTTTATCAAAGCCCGTAAGGACCCTTATTTTGCACAAGGTATTAATACTTATGCAGGAAAAATAACCAACGAAGCCGTGGCTGACTCACTTCAACTTAAAGATTATTATCAACAATACCGATAATACATCAGCAGCGACAAAAAAAACGAAAAAAAAGGCCTGAAAAGTCCAGGCCTTTATTTATTAAAATTTAAGTTAAAGATCTCCGATCTTTCTATTGGGGGGAGTACTGTCATCGCATCTAAAGCGAAACAGCGTGACCCTTAAGTCTTATTATTTTTCTTATTTTCTTATTATTATACGCCAACTTTCCGAGAAAGCGGTCTCTAGTTATACCCCTATACACCATCGATTGCAACAATAAAAACGATAAATTTTAACTAAAAAAACAATCACCCCAAAGATCTTAATGAACCATCTCAGAGACCAAAGAAGCGGACCAGCTGATCGCTATATTCCTAACTAATTCAGGGTAAACCATTTCATCATATGGCAGGCATTGCCCAATTAACAGCAACTCTTTCCTCAACAGACATTTATCATTATGTTCGGGCAAAACATCCCAGTTTTCAAGCAATCTTGAGATTGTCTCACTAAATTCTGTCTGACTCATAATATTGGGAATCCCTTTCCTATGAATTTCGAGAAATGAATAGATGATGTAGTTTCCAATATCCTTAGTTAAGATATACTCCTGCGAATCCATTCTATCAATAAATTCCTGAACTCTCGTTTTCATGGCACCCCCTTTTCAAACTTTGAAGGTATACAGTTAGTGTACGATTGATAAGTTCCTCTGTTTATAGATACATGTCAACCTGCAATTTCATGACAACTAAAAAAGCCTCTTTTAAACAATCAAGATTCAACTAGCGTATCCATATTTTCATGAATTCTAAGCTCATATTTTTTAAACATATCTGAAAGATTAATAATACATTTAGCTTTTAAGCAGGCTTCCCAGATCTTAGACGTCCCCAGATCAAGTTGAGCACCAAACCCTTCATCGCAATAATCATAAATATTAGCAACATAATTTTTACTGTGCTCATCCATCATCACGACCATTTTTCCGCGTAACTTACGGTTATATCGAATCGAATAAACAGCCGTTATTTGTTCTCTAAGAAAATCATTCTTATCTAAAGAACGAGCGACGTGTTGAACAAAAGTCTTACTGTGATGCTTACCTTGATACACTTTAATAGCATGATTACGATTGCTAATATCTGGATTTTTAATTAACGCTTCATAGATCTTATTCTTAATACGAAGTTTTTCTGTGGATGAACTACTCGCTAAAGTTTCTTCATCCTTTTGAATTTGTCGGTCTTTCTTCACCGTCGCTTTCTGAATAGTTTTCAACTCCTCGGATAAGTCTTCATTTTCCTGTATTAATTCCAACGCAAATTGACTTTCTTTTTCCAACTCATGCTCTAAATGATTTATTTCATGCTGATCAATATTGTGAGCATTTTTTAAACTTAAACGCAACTTCTTGATATTACGCTCTGCCTTTAATAATTCTTCTTCATTAATCTCTTTGGCTAACCCTAAGTCGCCTAATTTATTATTGAGCTCTTTTAAAACGTTTCGCGCGGTGGAGACTTCTTTTTCACGTACATTCAGTAACCGTTTTAAAACCTGTTCACGGAGCCAAGCAACACGAAATAAAAATAAACTAAAGACGGCTAACCAGAATGCCGGCCGACTTCGTGGCCAGGCAACAGTAAAGAAAAATGACCTAGCGCCTGCCCAATCTTCATCAATCAGGCGTTGAATCAACTCCGGTAAGGAAAATGTCATGCTCTTAACAACACTGGACACGATAGGTGGGGTTGGTCTCTTAAAGAGTGATAGCTTAATTTCATGTTGCTGATAACTAATAACATTAGTTGAATGAACCTCACTGCGTTCGGTAAAAACATCTAAGCGATTCGAAAATAATCTTTTACCGTCCTTAGAGACTTCCAATTCACTGGTAAGTTTAGTATCTCTGAGGCTTGATAACATCAAATCAACACACAACTCCCCATCAAAATCTTTACTCAAGCAACTATTAAACTGATTCTGAACCAAATTTAAAAGTACATGCTGCTCATCAAGCGTTTCAAAACCAATATAGCTGTATAGATAATGATTATTAATACCCGTTAAGATCGCAACAAAAAAGAACAGTATCAACAGGTAAAGTCGATTAATTATCGATATTTGTCTCATACGCCTACTTCTTTAAAATTATTTTTATTAACTCGCACTATCAATTGTTTTACATCGATATTACAGGACTTATGAAAATTCATTAACTTATATCATCTGTAAAAAAACATTTCATGCACCATCAACTGCTTTTTTAACACCCTTAAAAAAAACCCGTTTTAATGGTAAAGTAAAAGTACTATTGACACACATGAAAAGTCACTTTTCAGCCACCAAAAGAAACAACTTATGTTGCTACTAATCAGAGGGTTACCCGGCTCTGGAAAAACAACCTTAGCCAAACGATATAATTGCCTGCATCTCGAAGCGGATATGTATTTTATAAAAAACAGCCAATATAACTTCGATAACCATCAATTACAAAATGCCCATCAGTGGTGCTTATTGCAAACAGAAATTGCCCTTAAAAATAATATGGATGTTGTTGTCAGCAATACCTTTACGCAATTATGGGAACTCGAGCGCTACTTTAAATTAGCCAATCACTACAACGTTAAATACCAAATAATAGAAGCCAAAGGGACCTACCCTAACAACCATAATATACCCGAAAATAAACTAACGCAGTTAAAAGCTAAATGGCAATCGCTGCCATAGTTTTTCGACAAACAATTAAGTTATGGTCCTCCTTACACTATCTGCGGACTCATTAAAACACGCGCCTCTCATCTTGGGGGAAAACTACTCTTCTTGAGTTAGAAATTCAGGCAGCTCATTTTCATCCGAATTACGATGAATCCTAACCTCTGTTGGGTAGGCAAATTCCAAATGATTGTTTTTTAAGATGGCTGCTATTTTAAACAGCACATCCTCTTTTACAGCTAACCATTTAGCCCAATCAACGGTTTTAGAAAAACAATAAATTAGAATATCAATAGAGAAATCATTAAAACGATCCATAAAAACCAACTGCGTCGACTTAATCCCTGCGGAATCTTCGTGTGAAGATAATTTAAGTTTCTTACGACTGTCTCTGTGCTGTTGTGTTGGATTAGCAATATCCGGGTGCGTTTTTAACATCGCCCTAATATCATCCAGTGCTTTTCGTATATCTTCCATATTACTTTCATAAGTCACCCCAATGTACATTTTAATCCTACGACCAACTATCCGGCGATCCATATTCCTAACGCTTGAGACCGAAACCACCGCATTGGGAATAACGATCAACGCATTATCAAAAGTTCTTATGGTCGTGCTACGCAAACCAATTTCAGAAACCGTCCCTTCCACATTTTCTATTTTTACCCAATCGCCCATACGATAAACATTATCAAACAAGATGGTAATACCGCCAAAAAAATTCGATAACGTATCTTTCGCAGCAAGCGCAAAAGCTAACCCTCCGATACCCAATGTTGATAATATTGCTGTGATATTAATGCCAAAATGGCTTAAAACCACCGCCATCACCACAATAATAATAATGGCCTTAACCACTTGAACACCCAACGCCACTAATTCCTTCCTCAGGTCCTTATTTATCCGCGTAAGCCTTTTGAAATGCACCATTACAACAATATTAATAATACACAACAACAACCAGACAAATATCAGGCTAAAAATAACAAAGCTCATCGATTCTATGGCACTTCGATAATCAGCTTTGTAAAAAAATGCATACGTTGCCAAATCGATACCAAAAAACATCAGCCCCATTCGTATAGGGCGAACAACCTGTTGATAATTCTGATCTTGATGATCTTCATCATCAGATACATACTTCTTAATTAGACAATTAGTAAATCTGAAAAAAAGAGGATAACTAAAATAAACCAAAGCGATAATAACAAACGATAAGCTAATCCCTCCAATGTCGACATTAAACGGAATAAGTTTGTAATTAATCGAGCGAATACCATCAAAATTATTTATATAAGAGATCGCCGACAGTAATGAGAATTGTTGAAACCAATGGATCGAGGCAATTTTACGAGGATTATTAATCACATACTTCAAGATATCCTGATAAGTCGTATTTACCCGGGTAAACTGCTGATGATTTTTTCTGACATCAACTGTAATTTGGTTTTCTTCTTTGCTCTCAGGCAATTGTAATAAATCAGCGACCTTTTGACTTTTATTAAATGCTGCTTGTGAGTCAACAACAATGGTTTGAATTCCTTTGTAACGGTTTGAGGCTTCGATTAAATATTCAATATAACGATTTATCGCCTGACTAGCGTTCCAGTGCTCAACACTCAATTGATCCCTCAACACCGCCATTTCATTACCACGTTCTTGATTGACCGTAATTCGTGATTGAAAAAAACTTAATTGACGTTCATTACCGATTTTCGGTAATTTACGCACCGATGTTCTTTTTAATATGGTCATCAATTGATCTAACTGGCTAATCTGCTCTTGCAGTAATTGATTCAATGCCGCTTCACCGGCCGCATCACTCTCAATAACACCCAAAGCATCGTTAAGTGCTAACAGTTGACTGACTGTTTTCTCTATTTTTTGCTGATCATTGCGCATGTCCGCCAGCACCGGCGAACTCACAAAACAATATAAAATAAGCATCAACAGTCTCATATTCATACACATAAAAGAAAGCACCTATTTAGAAATATATTACCAGCGATATCTGCTTAAAATATCACTAAAAATTATTAGCCTGAAAGCATTTCATCACGCAAAAAGACCCATTCCTTTTCATTTGAAAATTCAGGGCTGAAATGATAACCGTTAACATTAAAATCTTTTATGCCTTCTGGCGCATTAATAGCATTCTTAATAATATAAGAAGTCATGAGCCCTCGCGCTTTCTTTGCATAAAAACTAATCACCTTATACTGACCATTTTTATAATCTTTAAACACCGGGGTGATCACATCGGCAAGTAATTGCTTGGAATTAACTGCTTTAAAATATTCATTAGATGCTAAATTAATTAACACATTGGAGCCGGACTGATTAAGATCCTTCGTTAATTGCTGGTTAATTTGACTGCCCCAAAACACATAAAGATTCTTCCCCCTGGTATTTTCAAATCGTGTTCCCATTTCTAACCGATACGGTTGAATCAAATCCAACGGGCGTAATAAACCATACAAACCTGACAAAATACGTAAGTGTCCTTGTGCAAAATCAAATTGTGCCTCCGTTAAGGAAGCCGCTTGCATGCCTTGATAAACATCGCCAGTAAAAGCTAAGACTGCAGGTCTTGAATTTGTAGCATCAAAGGGTAATTGCCAATCCTGAAAACGATGAAAATTGAGGTTTGCCAAATGCGGGCTAATTCCCATGAGTTGTTCTAGGTCTACCGGTGATAAGGCCCTAATTTCGTTAATTAATTGCTGGCTCTGTGTTAGGAAAACTGACTGGGAGAATTTCGTAGTCGCTAATGTGCTCTCAAAATCAAGGGACTTAGCAGGAGAAATAACCATCAACATAGACTTACCCTTTTACTTTGCTAAATGATCATACCACCAATTAAGTGGCGTCTGACCATCATCTGGATCGTAAACATTACTATAAAACCATTGCGTTTGTTCAAAACCTTTTGACAGCGTATTAAATACCGCCTCAATTTCGTCAAAACCAGACTCAACAGGAATACTGTAGACCAACATACGTTCATTTTGGTGATCAAGCTCTGCTTTTAGTAGCAATAATGATTTTTCCATGGCTTGATGAAGAAGTTTCGTATCTGTTTTTGAAAAAACCCGGACGCATAAATAACCATTATGTTTTTCAACAACAAACTGACCTGCCATTTTGATACGTATCAAATCATGCTTTGCAGCCCCTTTAGCAAAGACTGGCGACAAGAGTAGTTGATAACAATTCTCGCCTTTCGCTATCGCCGAAACTTGTTCAAAAACCAATTCACCACCGGGTCGTTGGCCGGCTAAAAGTTGTACAACCGTTTCTTTAGCTATTTCTTCCATTGCTCTGTCTCTATTGCAGATGTAACGTACTGACTTGGATAACAATCGTATTAGCAACTTGATGATAACCTTCTGCTGTGTAATGGCCCGGCATCCTAAAGGGAAAAAAAGAAGCCGGATCAGGCTGCCGGGCAAAGAAATCCTGATGGATATCAATCACTGAAATCCCAAGCGATTTAACGGTCGCGATTACCGCTTGATGTTTTCTATAAGTTGCGTGATCTTTCACAAGACCTGAATATCTAGAAAATTCAGGTAAATAAACAAAATACAACTCCCCGCCCCATTTACGAACACGGTCCCTAGCACGACTCATAATATCAGCAAACAAAGGTTCAACATCTATTTCCCGTCGAGTCAAACCGAGTCGCTGCCGCAGATGAAATAATCGTAATAATTGCCCAAAGTCTACTGACTTAAAATCTTGCTCGTTCTGATTAATATAGTCCAGTAACTGGGTATCTATTTCAGATTGTCTTTCCCGTAATCGTTGAGAAAAACCACTTTCTAAATACTGCATCAATAACGGCAACTCTTTTTCCTTTTTTAGATTTCGTGCTAAATCATTCCCTTCATAATAGAACCAAAGCACACGTTTAGGTTTTTTCCCCTCTGCATACTCAGTCAATGTCGCTAACTCAGTTAACGGCCCATTGCCACCCGATCCTAAATTAATTGCATTATCCCCTGTCTTTAAACGAATCTGGCTTGCAATATCAGACCCTTCGGGGACACAAGCCCCGTGTGCAAACGAATCACCGATTAAAAGCCAGTCAACCACTTTTTGTTCCCATACAAAGTCAGGATTATTAAAACCAAATCGATCGCTTTTATAAACGGCGTAGGTTCCCGACTCATTACAATGCACCACGGTTTTATTAGCCATACCCCCTAACGGTAACAAAGTCATCTTCTTTGCTTCGGAAAAATCAAGCTCATTAATAAGTGCCCAAGGGTGTACTGATCTGACCGCATCTACACCTTGGTCTTGCAATGTTTTTATGACTTCCAGTTTTGATCGGCTATCAAAATACACCCCTGCGTTTTTTGCTGCCAGGGCTTGTAAGGAAGACAGTGGAAACAACATAAACACCAAGCCTTCCATTAAATATAAGGAAAATACGATTGATTTTGTCATTAATACTATCGTTAATTGCGTTTCATTGCGCAAGAAAAGAACCGCACTCCAAAATACAATACCCACTACAGGGATTAAGTAATATTTTTGAAAAATGACATTTTCATAACCGCTATAAATTAGCTCAGTGCGCCAATAGCTATAAGCCAAAAAAAATAAAAAGCCTATTAAAAATAGGCTAATCATAATTTTGGCATACCAAAAGCGTTTGGGTAGTCCAGCGCCCGGCACGATAATTAACCCTTACTTAGAATAAGGTATACACAAAAGGGGCTACCACAGTTCCTTGTGTTAAGACAATCAATGCCCCAAGTAATAACATCACTATAAAAATAGGTGCTAACCAGAACTTCTTGCGAATGCGCATAAAGCCCCATAAATCACGAATTAGATCCAACATCAGTAAGGTCTCTCCATATGGTTTTTTTCTAAAACAGTACTTTGTTGACGATATGACTGTTGTCGGTTTAACTTTCGCAACATCGGATCATAACCGAATAATCGCATAACAAGTCCTAATGGCATAAATAAAAAATAAAACAAAATCCCTAAAATAATACGAGTATTAATCCAGCCTAGAACATTACCCAGCGCCATCCAGAATCGAAAAAACGGGTATAAAACAATCGGCCATACAAGCGCCCAAAATCCTAAAAAAACGGCTAAAAACCACGGCCATAAGGGCAAGTCATAAAGTTCAACCCATTGACTCACTGGAAAGCTTACTAATTGTGCCCGAATCCATAAATCCACACCGGCTGAAGATTCCGGTTCAAATAACAGCGGCAAACCGATCCCAAAAATAATGACAAACAGAGTCGCGGTTAACAGCCCAAAGTTACGAAGTTCTGTTTTCTGATGCGCTTTATTGGTAATCATTTTCATAAGCTTAATCCAGCTCAAACTCTTCTTTCCAGGAATTATCTTGGTCACCTAATGGCTGATTTGATTTTTCTAAAAGAATATTTTCCATCACCAAATAATCCATTTCAGTCCGCATAAAACAACGATAAGCATCTTCAGGGGTGTACACAATCGGTTCACCCCGAACGTTAAAAGACGTATTAATCAATACGGGGCACTGTGTCTTTTGTTCAAACTGATCAATTAACTGATAAAAACGGCTATTAGTTTCTTGGTGGATGGTCTGTATTCGCGCCGAATAATCAACGTGCGTGACTGCCGGAATCGTGGAACGGGAGATATTAAGTCTTTCAATACCAAATAACGCCTGTTGTTCATCCGTCATCTCCAACCATTTATCCTTTTTAACCGGTGCGACTAACAACATATAAGGACTGGCTCGATCAATTTCGAACCACTCGGAAACGCACTCAGCCTTCACTGCCGGTGCAAAAGGTCGAAATGACTCTCGGTATTTAATTTTCAAATTCATAATCGATTGCATTTTCGGACTTCTGGCATCGCCAATAATGGAGCGTCCTCCTAATGCCCTTGGACCAAATTCCATGCGCCCTGAAAACCAACCCACAACATTATCTCCTGCTAGAATATCCGCCAATTGAGGTAATAATTGATCATCGGTTAGTTCTTGATAAACACCCTCGGTGTTATCCAAATACTGCTTGATTTCCTGATTACTAAAACGTTTACCTAGATAAGCACCTTGCATACTGTCATGCGCATTGTGCACTTTCCGTGGTTTACTCAAGTAATCATGCCAGACACTCAGCGCAGCACCCAGCGCACCGCCTGCATCACCTGCTGCAGGTTGAATCCAGATGTCTTTAAAAGGCCCTTCACGCAATATACGCCCATTGGAAACACAATTCAGTGCTACACCACCGGCTAAGCATAAATAGTCACACTCCAGTTCTCGGTGAATCGTTTTAACTAACTTTAAAATAATTTCTTCTGTCACCTCCTGAATTGAACGCGCCAAATCCATCTCTTTCTGTGTGACCTCAGATTCAGCCTGACGAGGCGGTCCACCAAAAAGACGGTCAAAACGACGATTTGTCATGGTTAAACCCGTTGCGTAATTAAAATAACGCATATTCAGCCGAAAAGTACCGTCTTCTTTAACATCAATTAAATGCTTGAGTATTAAATCGACATATTTAGGCTCACCATAGGGCGCAAGACCCATTAACTTGTATTCACCCGAATTAACTTTAAATCCCGCGTAATAAGTAAATGCGGAATACAAAAGCCCTAAGCTGTGTGGAAAGTTAATAGACCACTGCGGCGTTAATTGCGCTCCTTCACCCAGCCAAACCGAACTCGTTGCCCACTCACCCACACCATCCAAACAAAGAACAACGGCCTTTTCAAAGGGACTCGGATAAAAGGCAGAAGCGGCATGGGCCTGATGATGTTCGGTAAAAAGAAGTACCGGCAACTGTTTTTCCTCTAAATGACTGAGTGCTATCAACTCTTTCTTTAAGGTACGCTTAAGAAACAGTTTTTCCTTCAACCAAATGGGCATCGCTGCAATAAACGAATTAAAACCGCTCGGAGCATATGCTAGATAAGTCTCTAACAGGCGATCAAATTTAACTAAGGGCTTATCGTAAAAAACCACATAATCCACCGTGATTAATTCAACACCGGCCTCATCCAGACAATAAACGATCGCATTTTCAGGAAAGCTGGGGTCATGTTTTTTACGGGTGAAACGTTCTTCCTGCGCTGCAGCGATAATCTCCCCATCAACAACCAGTGCGGCTGCACTATCGTGATAATACGCAGAAATCCCAAGGATGATCATAATATCTTTATTTTAGATCATTAAAAAAAACCCTTCTTGAAATCACTAAAAGGGACCCACAACATAACACTCAAACATCGACAATTATACAAATGAGACTAATAAATTCAACTAACTCTTCTACAATCCTGTCAATTACTATCGATTAACAAAACCCGGCATCACCAACGTTTTCAAAAAATCTTTAAAATCCTTTCTGTTTTTTACTCTCTGCTCTTTTTTGCGCAACGTTTCCAATAATGGTGTTATTTCCTTCAATGCTATGATGGCTTTGTAATCGCCTTGAAAGGCTGCTTGCTTATACCAATAATGCGCTAAGTAAAGGTTCTTTGAAACAGTTTTACCTTCAAAATACATCTTTGCAATTATTTTCTGAGCCTCTAAGTTACCTTGCTCTGCAGCTAACTGAAACCATTTTTCTGCCGATTCAAAATCAATTTCCGTCCCTAACCCTTCATAAAAAAGCGTAGCTACTTTTAATTGTGCATTAAGGCTACCCTGGCTAGCTGCTTTCAAATACCATTTAAACGCTAACGGGTAACTTTGCACTTTGTGCTGCCCATAAAAATAATCCTCTGCCAAAACCAGCGGATTTTCAACTATACGTTGCTGGGCACTCACTTCGCCCGTAGTTACCCAACTACACGCAGATAGCATTAAACAACAGAAAGCTGTAAAAATTTTAAATTTCATCCCTGCCCTTTTTCACATATTGACCCAACCAGCTGTTTAAGTGGCCGTATTATTCCTTTTCTGAACTTTGAGCGCCACAAGTCCCATGCCCCCCGCAAACCCCCTCTCCACAGGCATGTTCTTTAACACCTATAGCGGATCCGCAATTCCCCATTGACGCTGATTGCTGAATAGTTGCCGTACTTTTGGGAATTTCATTTAAGCCAAAAGGGCTCTCATTCATAACCGCACACCCTGAGACCATTGAAGAAATAATTGCCGTACTCAGAACATGACGCATTGATTTTATTTTTTTCATAATATCTAACACTGCCTATTAGTTTAAATTAAGGATTATAAGCCAACTAGCATACCTTAAAAAACACACTGAATTAACTAATTATGGGAGCTATAACCAAGGCAACAACACTAATAAGTTTAACTAAAATATTAAGAGAAGGGCCGGCTGTATCTTTAAACGGATCCCCCACAGTATCACCAACCACGGCCGCCTGATGGGTCTCTGAGCCGGCGCCTTGTATTGAACCGTCTGGCCTTGTATAGCCAACAGTTTCTAATGATTTTTTGGCATTGTCCCACGCTCCTCCGGCGTTAGACATAAAAATAGCCATCAAAACACCCGATGATGTAACACCTGCCAAGAGACCACCCAACGATTCGGCACCTAAAATAAATCCTGTCAGGACTGGGAACGTAATCGCTAACAGTCCTGGATAAATCATTTCTTTAATCGCGGCAACGGTAGCAATATCAACGCACCGTGCCGTATCGGGTTCAGCTGTCCCTTCAAGCAAGCCCTCAATTTCGCGGAACTGTCGGCGTACTTCTTCAATCATATCCATAGCCGCATTACCCACTGCTTTCATCGCTAATGAACTAAACCAAAATGGCAACATAGCACCTAAAAACAAGCCGACCATAACCGTTGGCTTAGCAATATTAATGGTCTCTAAATTAGCTTGTAACATAAAAGCTGCAAAAAGTGCCAAGGCTGTCATAGCCGCCGAAACAATAGCAAAGCCCTTTCCAATTGCCGCCGTGGTATTACCAACCGCATCAAGGTTATCAGTTATCGCCCTAACAGCAGGTGGTTGCTTACTCATTTCAGCAATCCCTCCGGCATTATCTGCAATGGGACCATACGCATCAACAGCAAGTTGAATACCGGTGGTTGATAACATCCCTACGGCTGCGATAGCTATTCCATACATGCCACAAGCACCATAAGCGCCAAGCACCCCTAAAACAATTAAAATAATAGGAATAACAGTCGACTCCATTCCTATGGTAAGACCCGCAATAATATTTGTTGCTGCACCTGTTTGGGATTTTTCCACTATATAATTAACCGGTCGTTTACCCATGGAGCAATAAAAAGCAGTCGTCAACCCGACCAAAACACCTACAATTAATCCAATAATAATTGCCATCGTGACATTTAGCGCAACAATTGATTTCCCAGTTGCCACATCAATCACGACTTCAGGCCACAATGCTTGGGTTATAAAATAACTCACCACAGCCATCATGGCCGCTGCTCCGAATGAACCCATATTGAGCGCCCGTTGTGCATCATCACCCGCCTTTAAATGCACAAAAAATATTCCAACAATAGAGCATAAAACACCCGCGGCCGCTAATAACAAAGGTAGAATTATCGGTAGATTCCTATCGCCATCAACCGATGAAAAACCTAGGCCCAAAATCATAGTGCCAATAATAGCACCCACATAAGACTCAAACAGGTCAGCCCCCATCCCTGCAACATCGCCCACATTATCGCCCACATTATCTGCAATGACAGCGGGGTTCCTTGGGTCATCTTCGGGTAATCCTGCTTCAATTTTACCGACTAAATCAGCACCAATATCAGCGGCTTTAGTAAATATGCCACCACCAACACGGGCAAACAATGCAATTGAAGAGGCTCCCATGGAAAAACCAGAAATGACTATGAGAACTTTATTTAGACCATTAACACCTTGAAATAATTGTGTATAACCAATAAACAGCGAAGCCAGCCCCAAAAGCGCCAACCCAACAACACTCATCCCCATTACCGAGCCACCGGCAAAGGCTACTTTCAAAGCATCTTCTAAGCCATTGCAGGCAGCAGCAGTGGTGCGGTTATTGGCCATCGAT
>DTSI01000010.1:4421-14822 GCA_012965425.1 Methylococcaceae bacterium | reverse complement strand
AGGGCTTCGAAAATCATTAACCTCACCACTATTAACATTTCCTAGAACTAATAAAATAACAACAATCAGGGTAAAAACACTAAGCACTTTATATTCACGCCCTAAAAAGGCCATGGCACCGCCACGAATCAACTTAGCAATTTTCTGCATTGTCTCATCACCTGGATCTTGTTTAGCAACCCAAACAGATTGCGACCAAGCAAAAACGAGTGCAACAACACCTGCTACGGGTACTAGGTAAACTAATTGACTCAAAGATTCCATCCTAAATAAACAGTGTTTTTCACTTAAATTAAAAATCCTCAGTGAATTTCTTAACCTATCGGCTCAAAAAACCCTTTCAAAGCATTGATAATCTAAAATTCACATTTCTACTGTATCACTTAATATCATTTTGAACACCTATCCATAGCCTTAAACACTTAAGTCATTTAAAACAACAATCAATTTTTAATATTAGGGTGAAATACCCTAACAAAAGCAATTGAACAAAATCTTTACGGTACCGGTCATAACATTGATAGTGGATCTACAGCCACCCCGAAAAGGAAATACCATAATGTCCCGATATAAACATGTGCTATTAGCGACTGATTTCACTCAACACGGGGAACACGTTGCTGCATCTGCACACGATTTAGCTAACAAATACAACGCTCAATTAAGTCTCGTTCATATTATTGATAACGTACCCATTACCGAATCTATTTACGGCCCCATTATTCCATTAGAAATTGATTTAACCGCTCAATTATTAGCCTCTGCTCGGGAAAAGGCCTTAACCATAGCCAAAACGTTCTCGATCGATGAGCAACACATCTGGGTTAAAACGGGTAGTCCTAAACTTGAAATAACTCGTATTGCCAAAGAAAATAAGATTGATCTAATCGTTGTGGGCTCACACGGTCGCCATGGCTTAGCCCTACTCCTAGGATCTACTGCAAATAGCGTGTTACACTACGCACACTGTGATGTCATGGCGGTTCGTCTTCAAGATAGTTAACAGTCCGTTTTCTTTTACCTAACCTTCAATGGGGTATTTACAGGTTAAATACTTCAGGAAAAAATCAAGTTCAGAAAAAATTCAACTAGCCATGGAAAAACGAATCATTTTAATTACCGGGGCTAACCGCGGTTTAGGGGCTGCGACTGGAATTAAACTCGCTGAACAAGGCCATCACGTTATTTTTACAGCCCGAAACAGTCACAAGCTCAGTACCTTAAAAAAACAACTCTCCCATAAACATTCATCTGTAGATTTTATCCCTTTAGATGTGAGACAGCCCGACAGTATCATCGGTGCATACCAGACAATTGCTAGCCACTATCCACAAATCGACACTTTAATCAATAATGCCGGCATTTATACCAGTGGCACTGTTGACATCTCCACTATTAATGATCAAGAAATCCTTGAAGCCTTTAACACCAACACCCTAGGACCACTCAAAATAACACAACAATTCCTACCCCTCATTAAAAAAAGCCCCGAAGGAATTATCGTTAATGTAAGTTCAGGCATGGGAGCTCTTGCCGAAATGGATGGCGGCTCACCTGCCTACCGAATTTCCAAAACGGCTCTTAATGTTACGACCAAGTTGCTGCATCACGAACTTTCCTGGCAAGGCATCAAAGTAAATTCCGTATGCCCTGGCTGGGTGAGAACTGAAATGGGCGGTCCGTCAGCGACCCTGAGTATCGACGAAGGGATTAGCGGTATTATTTGGGCGGCGACACTGCAAAAAGATGGCCCCAGTGGCGGCTTCTATCGACATGGGCAGCCTCTACCGTGGTAACCCTTTTTATTTATCCAATCGCCTGAATAGGGGCTTGAAATTATCTTGCCAGATCCACTTGACTCAGTATACTGTTGGCAACTGTCAAACTACTTCAGAGCATCGTAATCATGACTAATCAAGATAAAGTTCGTTGGGGAATTCTAGGCGGCGCACGTATTAATCAACAACTCATGCCCGCCATTGTATCAGCGCACAACAGTGAACTCGTTGCTATTGCCAGCCGCCGCTCAGGCGCGGCACAAGAAACCTTGTCATGCTATGCACCCAAAGAAAAAAATGTTCGCATTTTTAATTACTTTGAAGATTTACTTGCTGACGAGACTATTCAAGCTGTCTATATTCCGCTTGCTAATTCAGAACATGCGCACTGGGCACTTAAAGCCCTAGAGGCCGGTAAACATGTTTTATGTGAAAAACCGATGGCTCTCAATGTTGCTGATATTGAAGCCATTCAAAACATCGCCGAAAGAAAACAACTTAAAGTCACGGAAGGGTTTATGTATAGGTTTCACCCCCAACACGCCCGGGTACACGATATTATTGCCAGCGGGGAACTGGGTGAAATAAGATCGGTTCGCGCTTGTTTCTCATTTATGATGCAACCCGCTCGCCGCTATCGCCTGAAAGACCCTATTGAACACGGCGGTGGCGCCATGTGGGATATCGGTTGCTATGCCATTCATGCCGCTCGACTTCCTTTCGGCCTTCAAAAACCTACTGCTGTCACTGCGATGGCCAAATTTGCGGACAATGGCGCCGATTTAAGCAGTACCGGAATAATAGATTTTAGCGATGGTAAATATGCTCAATTCGATTTTAGCTTTGAACGTGCTCGCCGCGCTGAATATGAAATCATCGGCACCCAAGGTGGACTCAAATGCCACAACGTCTGGGCGAAACCTACAGAAATACCCGTTATTTCATGGTGGTCTGAAACAAAGGGTCCCCAGCCTGAAGAAATATTACCAACCGCCAACCACTTTCAACTGGAGGTCGAACATTTTAGTGATTGTATCCTTCATGATAAAAACCCACGATTATCACTTGAAGATGCCAAAACCAACTGCAGCATTATCGTTGCCGCCATTGAATCCGCCACCCAAGGAATCCGTGTTCCGCTCGACTAATTAACTGCCGGACAACCTATTCCATACTGATCGACCTACTTTATTTGGTAAATACGCTGTAACACCGCTATAATTGCGCCTTTTTAGCAGCAATTTAGCACTGCCACTTTATGATGGTTAAACTTTTTACAGTTATTTTATTTGTTGGCTTACTGACCGGATGCACTGAAACAACCATCCATTCCAGCACTGAAGTCAAACCAAACAAGCTGTATCAGACTCGCCATATCAAGGAACTTACTTCCTCACAAGGTCTTTCTATCCGTGAAAAGAAAAAACGTTTTTTTAAATTTTTAACGCCCTTGATAGCACAAGAAAGCAACATAATTCTTAACCAGCGTAGCCGCCTAATCAATGCTATTAACGAAAAAAATGATTTTCAATGGCTTAACACCTTAGCAAAACAATACCAACTCCCCGACGATAGCAATTACCAAGAATTACTGCGCCGCGTTGACATACTCCCAATAGAACTCATTTTGTCCCAAAGTGCTAATGAATCCATGTGGGGAGAATCTCGATTTGCTCAAGAAGCCAATAATCTTTTTGGTCAATGGTGCTTAACCCAGCACTGTGGGATAATTCCTTTAAATCGAGACGCCCAAAAAACACACGAGGTTGCTACCTTTAAACATGTTAATGCCTCCATCCGCAGCTATCTGAACAATATCAACACCAACCCAGCCTACGTTAAACTACGTACTATCCGTAGTCGTTTCAGGTTTTTACAACGTCCCTTAAATGCTGAAATACTTGCCACAGGACTTGAACAGTATTCTGAACGTGGCAAAGACTATGTCGCAGAGATTCAAGCAATGATTAAAATAAATCAACCCTTCATCCACGATAGCCTCTCACAGTTCAATGAAAATAAGGTCCCTTAAAAAAAATACCTTTACCGGTTGCATTTTCAATGCGGACTTAATAAGTAAATTCACGATCTAGAAAAAACTGTCTTATAAAACAAATAAGCCACTTTCAATCCGAAAAAGGACAATGACGGCAATCATTATTACAACATGCCCCCCGCTTTAAATGATGCCACGCACTAAACACATAATTTCCATCCTCAATCGTATAATCAATCTTTTCAACCCAGGTATCGGTGGAATATTGCTTTGCTATCACTAACAACTCAGGATGAGATTTAGTGACCAACAGTTTCTTAATTCGCGCACTCACTACTGTAATCAGACAGTCCGAACACAAGCAACCGGTTAATCCATCAACCGCCATCACTAAAGGCAAACGGTTACACCAACATGCCTTTTTTGCATCATTAAAACCACAAGAAAACAGTTGTTGGCAAACTGAGCACTGACTGGCCTGTATATTTTCACTTAACATCACCACCTCATTTAATCGCCGATAACAGGAAGACTCAAAACAAGTCCTTAATGAACCTAATATATTAACTTTAACGTACCAGCTCTCTTAACCATAATTTTTGGAGCCATTCCGACTTGAGCTTTGAAACAATGGCCACAATATTGCATAATAACGACCTTAACCTAAAAATAAATGGGAGCATATCTTGCCTAAAGCCAATGAATTAAAACAAGGTACAGCCATCGAAATTAATGGTGAACCCTATGCCGTCAAACATATAGAAGTCAGAAACCCAACGTCACGTGGTGCCAGCACTCTCTACAAAATTCGTTACGCTCACATGAAAAGCAAACAAAAATTAGATGAAACCTATAAGGGCGACGACTTTCTTAAAGAGGCCGATTGCACCCGAATTCCAGTCCAATTTTCATATCAAGAAAGCGAATCCTATACCTTTATGAATCTTGAAAGCTACGATCAATACAGTCTAAATACTGCAGACCTCGAAGGCCAAATACCTTACATGACAGAAGGGCTTGAAGGGATTATCATGCTTCTACAAGATGATACGCCGTTAGGCATTGAATTACCCACCAGTGTTTCACTGCAAATCACCCAAACGCCTCCTTCAATGAAAGGCTCTAGTGCCACTAAACGCACAAAAACAGCCCTACTTTCGACCGGTCTGGAGGTTCAAGTTCCCGAATACATAGAGACGGATGAAATTATAAAAATAAATACTGAAACCGGTAAGTTCATGTCCCGTGCCTAGTGTTCCTGTAGGCACCCAGCGTAGTAACACAGGCATCAGCTGAATAAAAAACCAGCCTCCTGAACATAAAAGATTAATAAAATAAAACTTATTTTATTAAAAAACTCACTCGAAATACCCCCTGCTGAAATCAACTAAATAACAGAGCCTTTTTACCGATCAAGTAAGATGCCAAGTCAATCAGCTTATGGTCTCGAATTATATCTTTGTAAAGAAATAGCAACCACATAAAAATACGAACTCATGATTCGCCCTACCTTAGACAAAGACTCTCTTTTTCACTTTAATCTGCGACTTTATAAACCCTGCGAACCCCAATCTGATCAAGAGTATGCACCGCCACAAGGCTTACACACAATAATAGCGTGCTAATCCTCTCGGCTAAAAACGATAAACATGCACCTTTAGTCCACACCCCGGAATAGCTTCTTTAAAAACAACAGGTGGATTGATTTTCGTAACAAACTGACACGCTGGGCATTGCTTCGAAACTAATTCAGTTAAAAAATCATCCCCTAATTCCGGTGAATTCAAACACAATAATAACAAGCTGTTTTTTTTCATAAACAGTGGTATACGACGCACTACCTTTTGGTAATCTCGTTTAATATCAACACTGCCTTTTTGATAAGACGGTGGATCACAAATCAATAAATCATATGGTCCATGTTTTTTGACTCGACTAAAAGATTTGAAAATATCCACTCCTTCAAAAATAACCTGCTGCGTATTTTGCTGGTTTAAACGATGATTTGTACGCCCTTTTGCTAATGCCGTTTTACTAGTATCAAAATTCACAACTTGGTCAGCCCCACCGGCCAAAGCAGCCACCGAAAAAGCACAGGTATAAGCAAATAAATTAAGCACTTTTTTATTTAACGAATTATTCCTGACCCAGTCCCGACCATTACGCATATCTAAAAACAAGCCACTGTTTTGATGTCGCCCTAATTCAATTTTAAATAAAAGCCCATGCTCCACAGCAACGAGCGTTGAAAGACTATTTCCACGGAGTAATTCAAAAGAACAACCCTTACGAAAACGATATTGCAATAATACCGACTGACATTCTGGAATTTCCTTCATGAGCCAGTCCACTACTTTTTCAAGCCACTGATCATAACCGGAATCATATACACTGATCAGTATAACCGGTGGGTACCAATCAATATTAATACCTTCAAAACCAGAATAAGCCTGACCCCGTCCGTGAAACAGACGTTGCGATTCTCCGCTCTGTATATCCCTAAGTTCTATAAAATCAATTAAATCAACCAGCAACACACTATCTCCCCGAAGTTGCTCCATGCCTTGTAATATCAGTCTTTATTAACCCTAACAGTTTAAATAAACTTCATCACACCCAATTACATACACCCTACCCATGATGTTTACATAATTTCCGTCAACTGAATACAATCACCGTCCATTGCTTTCTATGCCAATTAACATTGTAGGCATAAAAAAACCCCACCACTTTTCCAGGTGAGGCTTGCTTAAAAATATCTTTTTTATCTACTAAATAATTACATAACGTTTTTTGCTTTACATAGATAAATTCATACCGTGATTAACGATGCACTGATAAAAACAGAAACAACAAGAACATATTACCCTGAAAAAAGACCGCAAAGCCCTAAAAATAAAAGCATCTCTTTTCTTCTTTTCTGATTTGACACGATCTTCTGTTAACCTCTAAATGATCAAAAAATTGATAAACTTCACACAAGGACAAGTCCTTTGGCTCGAATGCCGTCCATTAGACATCCCAATGTATTGTTAACAATAACGCCGGTAATGCAAATATTACTCCTTGAAAAGAAATAATAATGAACTATAAAAACAACCGCTCTTAAGTGTTCTTAACTGCTTTACCGTGACAACAAAACAAATACCCTTAAAGCACCATTTATACTCCTTTTAAGAACTTTCTCCATTCCTGAAAGGTCAACAGGGAAAGGTCTTAATAGAATCATAAGGATGCTGACATGCGCTACTCACTTATTATTATCCTCGCTGTTTTCTTAACACCCGCTAATGCTAATAGTTCACAAAGAGAACAGCAAGATATGGTATCTTTAGGGGAATCTCTTTTAGGTTGCGTTTCTGCAATGAGTCAATCTTTTAACCAAACACCTATTCTGGCTATAGACGGCCAAGGAAGAACGATAACCATCCAATTAACCAGCCTTATCTCAGAAATAAAACACTTAAGTTTTAACATCATCCAGCAAATTGATCCCAGTCGAACAAATACCTTACTTGAAGAAACCTTAGCTATAAACAATACCTTTTATGCGACTCGGCTAACTAATCTAGAACGTGAACAATTGCTGGTAGGTTGTTCTAAATTAGTCACGCTTGTTTATCAAAATGCCTGAAAATTATCGGCTTTAAATATTCTTTTTCAATTTCAGGGTATTCAATGTCGCTCATGCTGCAATATCGATGAGTTCTACTTCTAACCAATCAATACAGATAAGCCCGGGATTATAGGGAACAATAATTTCTTCCTTTGCCAAACTCGGATCTTCAAGTGGAACGAAAACTGAATAAACTTTTTCATCATCATTCTGAATCATAGGGAGTCCTCCATATTACGATTTAAGTCTAACCGTTCTGCCTAAATAAACCGTGAAGGAAAAATGGAGATTTTTCACCGCCCATATTCAAATAAATTTATCTTCAAAAAGTAACGAAAAATCACCTGTCGTTATGGTTAAATTTAAGTTATCGCGCTAATAAAAGATTGACCGCTCAACTATTGAGTTCATTGGAATCAAACCAAATTTTTATAAATTGTTCGGTTGTACAGCGCAGCTATCAGCGTATTACTGTAGATAATACCAACCAGACGATTCTGATTATCTACAATGGGGACTTGTTTATGAAGTTGCTGCGCCATCAAGGGAATAAGCGATGCAATCGCTTCATCTTCTGAAAGAATGGCAACTTTATCGGACATAATCTGGCCTACTGCTTCCGGCTTTCCTGAGTGTAAAAAACCTATTTTGTGGATAAAATTTTTGAACCGCTGCTGAAAACTAGCATAAGGCTTTAAATCAAAACCTTTTAAAAAATCATTCCGCGTCACTATACCAATAACTCGCCCCGTACGATCTAACACCGGTAGCGCTCTGAGTAATTGTGTATGTAATAAACTCCACGCCGCTTCAATATCGGTTCCAAATTCAACCGTAGGGATCTCTGTAACCATAATATCCCGACACAACATATCCCCTTGCTTGCGTTGAAAAGACAATGCTTCCATTTGATTAAATAAAAGAGCAAGATTCTGAGAAGTTACATCTATAAAACCATCGTGTTGCGCTAAAGCCGTTTTTAAATCTTCATCCAAAATACCAACATGACTTAAAACAATAGATTCTTGGTCAAGGAGCTGTTGTTTACTACGCCCAATTCTTGAGCCGGAAGGGTAATCTCGGTTTAAAAGCCACCGATTAATGATTAATGCCAAAATCAATAGCATAGCAATATTAAGACCAACGGGTACTAAAACAAAATTAAAACCCAAGTCGCCTAACTGCTGATCAGCCACGATGGGCACCAATGCCGTAGCCGCCCCGGGTGGATGCAAACATCGCAACAAAAGCATCAATAATGTAGAAATACCGACTGCAAAGGCGGCAGCATAAATTAAATCAGAAAATAGTAAACCAATACCAATCCCTGTAAACGCTGAAATAACTTGCCCACCTAAACAAGCCCAAGGTTGAGCTACAGGACTATTAGGAATAGCAAAAAGAATGACCGATGATGCACCCAAAGAAGCAACAAGAATTATTTTACCGGGTCCTGATATGATTTCATTGCAACTATATGAGACTAAAAAAATCGCTATGAAACAGGCTGCTGAGGAGACTAAAGCATCTCTAAATTGGGTCATCCATCCAAGCCTATTGAAAATAGTCGGTCATAATCACAAGGTGCCTCATAGTATAAATTGCAGGATTTACCAAACAACTTTCGTTTACCGATTCAAAACAAAAGCGTCGGAAAAAATATGACCACACGAGGCACCATTTAAAAAGGCCAGTTTTTGTGAAACTTTAACCATCTCAGGATTGCCACAAACAAAAACCCGCCAGCCTTTGAGATCAGGGTATTGTGAAAAAGCCTTATCGTTTGCTCGGCCCCTAAAAAAAGCAGCCGACTCCTCTCTAGATACACAGCCTGTATAGCAAAAATTTCCGTATTTTTCAGATAACTGATTTAATTCAGTATTTAAATACAAGCCCTCAGAATAGTGACTACCATGAAACAAATGAATACGTCCTGAATGTCCGTGCTCAAGTGCATCAGTTACAATACCCAGCAAAGGAGCTAAACCGGTACCGGTACCGATTAATAAAAGGCTTTCATCGGTATATTCAGAACTATAGATACAATTGCCTTTCGGTTCTGATACCGGAATAACATCACCCAGAGCTAATTCATTAAAAGCCCATTGGCTAAACTGACCATTGTTAAATAACCGAATATGAAACTCAGCTGTGTTCGAGTGATTAGGAGTACTGGCAATAGAATAACTTCGAATCACCTTCTCGGATTTTTTTAAATTCACAAATTGCCCAGCGTGAAATTCAAAGGGCTTATGAAATTCTAACGTTAATCTCAACACATCCTGACTCAACAAAGATTTACTAACAACACCTGCATTAACAAAGCCCTGAGACTCAACCGGCACAAGGCTAATATCTTCTTCCGGTCGCCACTGACATGCCAGAAAGCAATTGTTAAAGCGCTGATTCTTTGTGAGATTTATCTGTGCGTAATCAGGCGGATTTATATTACTGCGTAACAAACAGGTCTGACAAATACCTTGCTTACAGCCATAACTAAGATCAACTTTCTGGCGTAACAATGCCTCCAAAATGGTTTCACCCCTATGGTAACTGTATTCACGCTCACGATACTTTAAAATGGACATTTTCAATACAGAGACCGTCTATGATTATCGTTGATAACCACAAACGGTCTCTAAAAGAGAATTAACAATAAATCAGCCAAACTATTTCCCTAACACATCCCCTCGTGTGCTACCGGCAATAGCCATTACTTCATCAATTAATTCATCAGCTACATTTAGCTCCCCTAATGTAGCAGCAAGATGCCCTGCAACGGCATCAAAATGACTATCATTTAAACCATCTTCAACTAAATGCGCATGCCCTTCACGTAAATCTTTACCTGAATAATTATTAGGCCCACCAAATGCCATGGTTAGAAATGCTTTAAGTTTTACGGATTGTTGGGCCATATCCGTCGATTCAAAAAAACTGCTGATGCTATCATCCGCCAACACTTTACGGTAAAAAATATCAACCGCAGCATCTACTGCACCTTCTCCACT
>DTSI01000010.1:0-4376 GCA_012965425.1 Methylococcaceae bacterium | reverse complement strand
ATTATTTTAATTATTTTAAGTCGATACTAAAATGATCATTTTCGACCCATCAATTGTATGTAATATAAATAACTTATACAATATATTTATGTTAAAAGAATATTGGTACTTTTCTTGGGTGAAGACCCTAGTGATAATTATATTTTAAACCCGAAAAAAAACTTTCCAAAGCCGATAAGAAATAACTATGCCTCCCATAACACCCAGACAAAACCAAATTCTTGAACTACTACTTAAATACAGAAAAAGTCATAGCATCAACAAAATTTCTGAAGAACTGGGTATTTCACGAACCGCTGTACTGCAACACGTTGCTTCTTTAGAAATAAATGGTTATATCACTGAAAGCGAATCTCAAAAAACCCGTGGCCGACCCGCACGTCATTTTGCTTTAACCGAAAGAGGCATCAAACATTTCCCAAAACAATATGCTTGGTTTTCTGAACTCATTTTAACGGATTTCAAAAAAATACTCGGCGTAAATGCCTTCAGAAGTCACCTTAAAAACATGGGCATGACGATGGCTCAACAATTAAAAGAACCTCTCGACGAACTTAATATAACGGATCGACTTAAAAAATTAATCATTATTATGTCTGACTTGGGTTATCAGGCCACCCTGATCAATGAAACCCCAAAAAAACCGTATACCCTTATTGAAGCCCATAACTGTGTTTACCACGATTTAGCACAAACGCACCCCGAAATCTGTGAATTTGATATCGGTTTAATGTCAACCTTTCTAGAACAAAAGGTCGAGTTGACTGAGTGTCTTGCAAAAGGAGGCTGTGCCTGTCGCTTCAAAATTAACACAATAAAAAAAGATAACGGACTTCATTAACACTCACTTTTAGCCCAAAAAAAGCCAATCGCAAATGCGATTGGCTTTTTATAACTACTTAGTAAATATTAAACCGAAGTTAATCTTCCTCTTTCGGTTTAAAACCGAAGAAAAACCAAAGCAATGCTATACCCGCGCCTCCAAGCAAGATAAACATGATGGGCTTGACCAATGAAACCGGTGCATCTTCATCTGGAAATTTAAACTTCATTAATGCACCTAAACTTGGATCATTAACCTGAATAGTTATTGATTTGGCTGGTAAATTTAAAAAGTGTACTGAACTACCATCATAAGGTTTACTATTTCTGGCATCACCATCTCTCGTATGATCATAAAGTACTGACGAACTAATCTGCCCCGATGATAATTTACTGGCAATCGCTTGCTCTATTTGCGCAGTCGTTTTACCTTGTGTTGCGATAGAAATTGTCTGGTCACCATCAATTGAAATATCAATACCACCCCCTGACGCTCCTGATGTTTTTTCGTCAATATCAGCGAAAGCCGCAAGATACTCTACCGCTGCAGAGTAAACAATATCCACTGAGACCGCCACTTTTGCAGCACTGAAGCTTTTGCCATGCAAATCATAAGTCATTTTTCCGTTCGTATAATCTCGGAAAGTAACTTTAAATAAGGTAAAACCTTCTTTATTACTAACTGTCATTTCGGGTTGCCCAGACACATTAACTGCATCAACTCCTCGCCAACTGGGGTATTGTTTAATCATCCCGTCAGACAATGCGATCGCTAACTTTTTAGCAACCTCAGGGCCGTTTGAAGGCTTAGGCCGCTCAACACCACTCACAAAAGTAATACCGGTTGATTCATAAGTTACATCACCATCAATTCTCCACCGGGCCGTCAATGAAAAAAGTGAATCCCCTGGCTTTCCCGGTTCACCGGTATGCACACGTATCTGATCACGCCCAGACGGAGTAGCTCCATAGGCAACGTGAAAAGACGAACTTAACATTAATAAAAAAGTTGTAATAAAAACAACAAAACTGATCTTTTTAGTCATTATTCCACCAAATTAAAAAAATATACAAACCGAACGACGATTACTTTTTGTGTGCCTTTATTTAATAGCACTCCAAGTCTGCAATCGATTATTCACCAAAAAACCATCACGGTAACAGCCTAAAACTATCACCTTAATTTTAGCTACCAGCAGGTACCCGACTATCGATAATGAAAGGTTAAAAGTTATGTTTAGAACTCATTCAAACACTGATTTAAAAAACTTTTCGGGACCCACAAATAGGACAGGCTCAATCATCGGGAATATCATCCCAACGTGTTCTTGACGCAAAGCCATTCTACTCCATTTCGACATATTTCACTTAACAACAATCAATATTAAAAGATAACTAATCGTTACTCTTCTCTTTTAATTACCAATCAATCTCTTGCTTTGATTTACTTAAAGTCTCTCTCATCATGTTAGGTTTGGCTCGACCTGTCTCCGTACCCCCCGTCAATTCACGCTGTAATTGCGTTAATGCCAGAATTAATGATTTTTCCATAACAACTTCATTGCCGATGGATGCAATAATTCTTGAAAGCTGAGGTATTTTAGTATCATCAGCAACCATATACACCGGTTGAACATACAAAATAGAATCCCCCATCGGTAAAACCACCATACGCCCTTTTACCAATTTCGACCCATGCTGATCCCACAACGTAAACATTGAAGAAACTTCAGTGTTCTGGTCAATCAGCGCATTAACCTGGGCAAAACCATTCACCTGACTATCCTTATGAAACTTGTAAATAGTCAAATTAGGTTCATAAGAATCTACGCATGCGTTCTCTCGAAAACTAAGCGTTCCCGCAATGGCCAACACACTTAAATTGTCACGATTCACCGGCGTCATTGGATTAACTAAAACAAATTCCTCTTGCCCCTTACAACGATTAAAAGTGGTTGTAATGTAATAGGGTTGAATCTGGCTACCTTCAACCGTTGAAAATGCTAATGTCTCTGACTGTTGATAAAATAGTTCCGGCTGAGTCTGATGATATTTTACATAAACCGCCATCTGCAAGAAAAACAATTCTCTCGGATAGCGCAGTTGCTTTCGCAAAAAGTCTGGCATTTCATCCAATTGTTTAAAAACGCCCGGATAAGCTCGACTATAGGCCGCAACTATAACATCAGAGGGGTCTGAAATATAAAGGCTTAATTGCCCACTGTATGCATCTACCGTGACTTTAACCGAATTACGAATATAGTTAAATTGTCGCTTTTCATTAGAAAATTCATGATTTATTGGGAATGAATCTGGATACCAATCAGATAACGTATAAGCATCTAAAATCCAATACAGGCGATCATCGGTAATAACCAAATAAGGATCCTTATCCAAAGTCAAAAACGGCACCACGGTTTGTACCCGCTCTTGAATATTACGGCGAAAACGCAGTTTACTTTTTCGCGTAACACTGGTGGAAAAAAAAGTTTTTTTATCACCTAAATAAGCTGAAAACAAAAACTTCCTAAACAAAGAATTAAGAGGAATTCCACCAAGGCCGTGATAATAATCTAGCGTGGATGTATGCGTGTGCGTGTGCCCAGAAACTCCGACTATATCCAATTTATTCGGGACAATCGCATAATCGTAGTGTTCCTCACCATAATATATTTCAGGGTGCTTAATCTTAAAACCCTGTTCTGATGTTAAACTCAAATCATGTAAATACCACTTAATCGGTTGATCTGCATCCTGAGAAGTGGGCGTCACCACAGCGCCATAACCATGAGTATAACGGAGGTGTTTATTCTCCCAAGTTTGGGCATCTGAAGGTAGTCTCCCTAGATTCAACTCTCTTGCAGCCAAGTTCACCTGAGTTAAGTGATCATTAATAAAATAACGCGACTCATCAACATTTGGAAAACTATAATAACTCCTGATTCCTTGAAGTTGCCTATACCCATCAATCAATAGTTCGCTACCCCATAGCGGCACGTTGTCCAAATATTTTTGAGATTTCCATTTCTCAATATCAGCCACAGGATTTAAAGCTAATTTTTTTTCCTCGACATGAATATTATCAAGTTTATAAGCGGCTAGAGTCGCCTCAATATTATTTTCCATGAACGCACGCTCCATACTGACTGGATTGGGTTTCACAAAATATTTAGACACAAAGTCAGGAATAACAGGCCAAAGCGACAGGCCAACAAGAACGGTAAAAAATAAAATACATGATGTCATGGGTAAAACACTGCGTTTACTTTTAGAAAAAAAGTAAGTAGCAACTAACGTCACCAAAAGCACAAAGGTTATAATTTTCAACCAGATCAGCGGTAATTGATAACGTAATTCAACAAAACCAAGACCAAAAAACTCCGGCAAGTGGTCATCAACATAGAGCAAACTAAAACGCTCTAAAAGCCAACCCCAAACCGCATGAACCACCAAAAAAATCAGCAGTAATGAAAGGTGAAGTTTAACACCGACCGGGTAATTCTTTTTTTGTGCTGGAATATAATGATGCGCGAGCCAATATTGAAGACTAACGC
>DTSI01000009.1 GCA_012965425.1 Methylococcaceae bacterium | reverse complement strand
TGCGGATAATTGAACTGAAGTACGGAGCAAGTCAGGGCTATTTAGATTGTTATTGATCCAATCGCATGTTTTTTGAATAACTAAATCATTAGCAACAGAAATATTTAATAGGTCTGTAAAGGGGGCTTGGCCGTCTTCATGTGAGTTTAATAAGAAAAAGTTATTAATTTCACGGGCTCTTTCTGCGTTAGTGAATTTTTTTATTAAGTAAGAAGTCAGGTCTTGCCAGGATGTTGCTCCTCCTGAACAAATTAAATTGTTTTGTTCAGTAATGATTTTATCGCTATGTATTTCAAGGGTGGGAAATGTGGTTTGCATTCTTTGTGTAAAAGCCCAATGAGTCGTACTGATTTTATGGTCGAGCAATCCGGTTTCAGCTAATAGAAATGAGCCCAGGCAAATGCAGGCAATGGTTGTGCCCTGACGGTAATGATTTATAAGCCAATTTTTGAGTTCGGGGTATTTGTGGAGTATCGGTTCATCGGGTAATTCTAAGGAAGGAATAATAATTAAATCGGTATGAACAACCTCCTCAAGATTTTTTTGGCAGTTTATCGCTAAGCCGTTATAACAAGTAATTAATCCTTTTTGAGGACCAACAATATGGGTTGAACTGGTAAAGTGATGCTTATTGACTTGGGATGATTTATTAAAAAAGTGGATGGAAGAAAAAATATCATGGGGTCCAGCTAAGGTATAGACCATGGTCTCTTCCAGAGCGAGAATGGAGATTGATAGCGATGTCATAATAAACTCAGCTGTTTGGCGTAAATAGCACTAAATTGGTTTATTTAGACCTTACTTGTTTTGTTCTATTCTGGCAATATTGTTGTTGAGAGAAATTGGGTTTGCGTGATTTTTAAGACGGTATGGGAGCGATAGCACAGGGCAGCCCATTAAGGTGTGATCTGAAATGATTAATGTTGAATAATGAAGCGTTGTTTTTTAGTTAATTAGGTGCGAGGTAAGCGATGAAAGTCTTTTCTAAGAAAAATAGTATGAGAAGGTTTGGTGTATTTTCAGCCAGTATTAGCATTTTTTTGTTATTAGGGGTGTTACCAAGCGTGACGCAGGCGGATGAAACCTGTCAGTCACCGTATATGGCAAAGATTTCAGGACAAGAAGATTTTGTTTATGTATGGACCTTAGGGATTAAAGGGGTTGGTGATGAACAGGATAAATTAGTGACGGTTGATGTGAGACCGAGTTCAGATAACTATGGCAAAGTGATTCATACGCGTTCGGTCGGGGGGCGCAATGAAGCCCATCACTCGGGTTTTACCGATGACCGTCGTTATCTTTGGGCGGCAGGCTTAGATACCAGTAAGATTTTCATATTTGATGTGTACTCTAATCCAGCTAAGCCTAAGCTGCACAAAGTGATTACTGATTTTGTGGCTAAAAGTGGTGGAGTCGTTGGGCCGCATACCACTTATGCGTTACCGGGCCGCATGATGATGACGGCGTTATCTAATAATAAGGATCATGCCGGACGTAGTGCGTTAGTTGAATATACAAACAATGGTGACTATATTGCAACGCATTGGGTGCCGACGGATAGTCAATTGAATGGTGCTGTGAAAACCGGTCAGTATGCGGATGGTTATAATTACGACGTGCGGGTACTACCTCGGCGTAATCTAATGCTGACCTCATCGTTTACCGGTTGGTCAAATTATATGATGGATTTTGGCAAGATGTTAACGGATCAAACGGCGATGAAACAGTTCGGTGCCACTATGGTGCAATGGAACTTGAAGACGCGTAAGCCGGTTAAAATTTTTGATGTTCCAGGGGCTCCCTTGGAAATTCGTTGTGCTTTAAAGCCGGAGCATAATTATTGTTTTACCTCGACAGCGTTAACATCAAAAATATGGTTAATTTATGAAGATGCTAAGGGCCAGTGGCAAAGCAAAGAAGTTGCTGATATCGGTGATCCTTCCAAAATACCGTTGCCGGTTGATATTTCAATTCAGAGTGATGATCAACTGTTATGGGTTAATACCTTTATGGATGGCAAGACTCGAGGTTTTGATATTTCGGACCCCTTTAATCCCAAGCAAATTTATGAAAAGAAGATTGGTTCACAAGTAAATATGGTGTCATCAAGTTGGGATGGAAAACGTCTTTATTATACCTCCTCATTGCTCGCAAACTGGGATAAAAAAGGGCAAGATAATGAACAGTTTCTAAAGCTTTATCATTGGGATGGCAGCGCATTAAAACAACAGTTTGCTATTGACTTTATGCAAGAAAAATTAGGTCGTCCACACCAGATGCGGTTTGGGGCCTTTTCATTGTATCGTTAGAGTCCGTGTGGTTGCATCGTACCCTCAGAACTACGGCGCTTAAGTTAACAATGAGTGTGTATAAGAAAAAATGACAAAAGTTCAGGTTTGGGGGCTGGTACTCACAGCTTGTGTGTTGAGTGCCCCGGTACAAGGTGATTCGGGCCGCTCTGAAGTACTGGCCCCGGGTTATCGGGCCTTGCATTATCCAGCGCCGGCACCTGGGAGCTATCGTTTACCTGCCTTGGGCCGTGCTACTGACGGTTCCATCCTTAATAGTCAAGGGGATGAGTTGTCATTGCATCAACTCATGGGGGATAAAATTGTTTTACTAAGTTTTATTTATTCAACCTGTGGTGATGTTAATGGTTGCCCCTTGGCAACGGCTGTTTTTCATAAAATAAAACGCCAATTGGCTAAAACGCCGGAAATTAGCAAACATCTACGGTTATTAACATTGAGTTTTAATCCGCAGTACGATACGCCGGAGAAAATGCAGCAGTATAGTCAGGGGTTTCAGGGGCAGGGGATTGATTGGCAGTTTTTAACGACAAGATCTGATGATCATTTAGCCCCCATACTGGATGGCTATGGACAGCCGGTAAAAAAGAATTATGATCAACAGGGACAATTCACCGGGACATTTTCCCATCAATTACGCGTTTTTTTAATTGATCGAACCAAACAGATCAGAAATATCTATAGTGTTGCCTTCTTACACCCACAAACAGTAATCAATGATGTTAAAACGGTGCTTAGCGCAGTTGCGAAGGGGAGTGACCGTTTTGTTAGTCCTCTAAAGCGTGAGGCTTTATGGCGTCAGACAAGACTTCATGAGTCTGATGGTAATGAAAAAATACCTTCTCAACAAGAATCTAATGCTTTGAGTGACCGTCAACCGTTTGACTTACTCAGTACAGTCAAACAGCCCCCGCTAGGGTTACCGGCTATTCCGGTACCCGCTAATAACCCGCTAACAGAGGATAAAGTACAGTTAGGACGGAAGTTGTTTTATGATCGACGCCTATCGTTAAATAATACTTTTTCATGTGCCATGTGTCATATTCCTGAGCAGGGTTTCACTAATAATCAGCTGAAAACAGCGGTTGGTTTTGAAGGCCGTACCGTCAGGCGTAATGCACCTACTCTTTTTAATGTTGCCTTTAATGCGACCTTATTTCATGACGGCCGGGAAACCAGTTTGGAAAATCAGGTTTGGGGACCGTTGTTAGCGGCTAATGAAATGGCGAATCCTTCCATTGGTTATGTGATTGAAAAAATAAAGGCAAGTGCTGATTATGCGGGTTTATTTCAGCGTGCTTTTAAGCGAGGTGTTAGCATGGAAACGGTCAGTAGGGCGATTGCCAGTTATGAGCGCACGCTGAACGCAGCTGATTCTCGTTTCGATCGTTGGTTTTTTAACGATAAAAAGGATGCCTTAGCCCCTTTAGCGCAACAAGGATATCGGTTATTTGTAGGAAAAGCGCGTTGTGCGAGTTGTCATAGCCTAACAGATCAAGCCGCATTATTTATGGATGAGCAGTGGCATAATACTGGTATTGGTTATCAAGAGGCTCACAGGCTTAAACCATTACACCAACGGGTTCAGTTAGCGCCAGGACAGTTTGTCACGGTAGACAGTGCTTTGATCGCTACGGTAAGCGAGCCAAAGATAAGCGATTTAGGGCGTTATGAAGTCACGCAAGATCCGCAAGATAAATGGCGTTATCGAACACCGTCGTTACGAAATATTTCGTTGACTGCGCCTTATATGCATAATGGTCAGTTTTCCACCTTGCAACAAGTGGTGAATTTTTATGATCAGGGAGGGATTGAAAACCCGGATCTAGATCCGCTTATTCTGCCTTTGCATTTAACCGAACAGGAGAAAAAGGCATTAGTGAGTTTTTTGACCGCATTAACGGGGTCTACTGTGGAATCATTGGTTTCAGATGGTTTTGCGGCACCCGTGGGTGATGCAAAATAATAATCAGGTGTTTTTTTGGATACAATAATAAATCAAGACCGCCAAGTACTTTGGCACCCCTACAGTGCCATTGGAACCGAGGCGCCTCTTTATCCGGTTGCGTCCGCTGCGGGTGTCCGGTTGAAGTTGATAGACGGCTCTGAATTGATCGATGGGATGTCATCGTGGTGGAGCGCGATTCATGGCTACAATCATCCTCAGATTAATGCCGCCTTATATTATTAGTGAAGCTGATCTTGAAACGCTCACGGATGCGGTGGTAACAGTCTTGTCGGCATAACGTTGTTATGGGGGGTTACAGTTATGGTAACTTTATTTTTTTCGAGTAGCATTGATGATACCCGTGAGATGAAGGGCTTTCTCTAAGAGTGATTCAAGTTGTTGGATATCGGTAATATGAACTGATAACAGTAACGTTGCAGTTGCATCAGAAGCAGTATGCAAAGTGACATTTGAAATACTTTTTGGGTTAAAAAAAATTGCATAATATTATTAAGCAAATGATCGTTGCTGCTTGCTGTAATGATAATTGGAAGCCGCATAAGGCTTAGTGTTTGTGTGGCTCCAATTCACCTCCAGAAGACGCGATTGTTGTTCCAGCGTCAAGGCGGAGATATTACGGCAGTTTTGGCGATGAACCGTAATAACCGATTAATTACAGCACTTAGCGCCAAGACTAATTGTTGCTACGGGTACAGGCAGTATAGCCGGTAGGCTTGGTTTTTGGCGCCGTATTAATGGCGTGGCGGGGGCCATAAAAGCATCTGAGACCCCGAGGACCCCCGGACGATGGCTGCCTCGCGGTTGGAGCGTTTTAAAGCAAACCTCAACCTTGTTCGTCACTTAGTGGCGATAGTATGTGGATTAAAACCGCCGAGCTAATTAACCTAAATAGTAAACTTTAAGTTTATACTCTTTAAATGTTAATTATTTATACTTAATTATACATAACTTATATAATTTAGATTTGTGTTACCCTGTAATATATTAAAGAGGCTTAATAATGAGTGATATTTTAAATGATGTTTTAAGTGCTAATAGAGACTATGTCGAAGATTTTGGTGATAAAGGCGAATTACCCATGCCTCCAGGCCGTAATTTTGCAATTCTTACTTGTATGGATGCACGCTTAGATCCTGCTAAATATGCCGGATTAGCCGAGGGTGACGCCCACGTTATTCGTAATGCTGGCGGTCGCGCGAGTGATGACGCGATACGCTCACTCGTTATCTCCTACAAATTACTGGGTACCCGTGAATGGTTCGTGATCCATCACACCGATTGTGGAATGGAATACTTTAATAATGAAATCATGAGCGACTTACTCAGTAGTAGTCTAAAAACGGCTTCTGTTGATGCAGATGGCTGGCATGATTGCTGCGAAGGGCCGGGTTCAACGGAAGGAAAATACATTAACTGGCTCACTATCAAAGAGCAAACGGAAAGTGTTTTAGAAGATGTTACCCGTATTAAAGCCAGCTCTATGGTGCCTTCAGATATTCCGGTTTATGGCTATATTTATGACTGTAAGTCAGGAAAGTTAATTGAAGTTCCTGCTGCAACTGAGGCAGGACAAGCAAGATAATAAAAATGCAGTAGTACTATCCCCGTATATAGTACTTGACTCCGTTCTATGGAACGGAGTTTTGGCTGTTTACTCAAATTGTGATCTTTATGAATGAATAACATTAGGAGTGTTAATGAAAGGTATTTTATTGTTGATCGTAATGTTGCTG
>DTSI01000008.1 GCA_012965425.1 Methylococcaceae bacterium | reverse complement strand
AAGTGATGCTGTATAGCCATTCAAAATGACCTGCAGAAAAATGAAAAACACCACCCTCTACACTACCTTCCGTGACTCCCAAATAGTCCTTATCATTCGTTGACAATTCTGAGATAAATCGAACACCGAGTTCATTGGCTAGAATTTCTTTTGATACCCGCATACTATCAAGTGTTTCGGCATGAATCATTTTATTTAATTGGGCAATCAGGAACTGATTGGAGAATACAGAAAACTGAATCAAAAAGGCCTTAATTTGTAACAGATTCTGTTCACCTTCCTCAAACCATCTCGTGTAAGGGTTACCGGTAATGATACGATGGCCTAATAGTTCTTTATTTATACGGTGTTGAAATTTGATCAACCGTTTTGCTTTATTGACGGAATATCCCCTTTCACCTTCACGCAAAGCAGTCAAAGACGCCACCGTCAACCCTTCAACATGATTCTGTTGTGCAAAATTTACTAACAACTTATTTTGCATGACGCACCTCCTATTAATATTACTATTATTATTTGACATAACATGGACAAGATAAGTTTCTAATACTCCAAGGGGTATTGATAACAAAA
The DNA here is from genome assembly GCA_012965425.1 of Methylococcaceae bacterium. GTDB lineage: Bacteria > Pseudomonadota > Gammaproteobacteria > Methylococcales > Methylomonadaceae > OPU3-GD-OMZ. Next base: position 5,484 of record DTSI01000008.1, on the reverse strand, counting down.
AAGCACGCTAATATCTGACAATGAGTACCTTGCATTACTGGTCTCGATTAAAGCCTTCATTTCATACTAACAATTATCAAATACAGTCAGATCAAAAGGTCATTCAATTACGATAGATTCATGAGATTCTAGTTGTAATAAATCCCCATCCATCACCCGCATTCTGTTTTCTGATCAGAAAACAAGGATCTGACATGACTTACTTCAAGTAACTATGGACTGCTGATAGTTTAAATAGTGACTAAGAGATCAATCCACGAACTTGACCCATATCTCACCCTAATGACGAGGTGAAACTTAACAAGATTGCTTCGGTCTATTAAGCTAAGAACCAAACGAATCAGAATCCCATTAATGATACTGAGGAAATACAATGAAGAAAGCATCAAATTCAGGGGTTACAGATGGTTTCGAATTCGTTGAATATACCGCTGCCGACACTCATAAGTTAGCTAGTTTATTTAACCAAATGGGTTTTTCTGCAATCGCAAAACACCGTTCAAAAGATGTTATTCTTTATCGTCAAGGTCATATTAATTTTATAATTAATCATGAACCAGATAGTTTCGCACAGGCTTTTGCAAAAGTGCATGGACCTTCCATTTGTGCGTTCGCAATCCGTGTCGAAAACGCAGCGAATTGTTTCGATCAAGTTGTCAAATTAGGTGCCCAACCCTATCACGGTATCACCGGCCCGATGGAACTCAATATCCCGGCAATCCGGGGTATTGGCCATAGTCTCATTTATCTCGTGGATCGTTATGGTCATGATCACTCCATTTATGATGTCGATTTTATACCGTTAGAAGATTCAAACTTGAACCCTGAAGGCATTGGTTTAACCGTTATCGATCACTTAACTCATAACGTTTACCACGGACGGATGAACAAGTGGGCAGATTTCTATCAGCGCTTATTCAACTTTCGTCAAGTCCGCTATTTTGATATTCAAGGTAAAATTACTGGCTTAAAATCCCGTGCCATGACCAGTCCCTGCGGTAAAATACGCATTCCAATTAATGAGCCAACAGATTCCAAATCACAAATTCAAGAATATCTAGCTGCCTACCATGGTGAGGGCATTCAACATATTGCTCTTGCAACAAAAAACATCTACGCTACAGTTGAATCACTCCGTCAAAATGGCATTCAGTTTATGGATGTTCCAGAAACTTATTATGATGTGCTCGATAAAAGGATTCCTGGTCATCAGGAGTCATTAGATCGATTACGTCAGGATAGAATTCTAATTGACGGCACCCCTAACCGTGCTGAGGGTTTACTGTTACAAATTTTCACTAATACGGTCATTGGCCCTATTTTTTTTGAAATCATTCAGCGTAAAGGCAATGAAGGTTTTGGTGAAGGTAATTTTCAGGCACTGTTCGAGGCAATCGAACGCGATCAATTCAAAAGAGGCGTAATCTAATGCCATGGATTACTATTCCCAAAGTCGAAGGTACTGCATCAAGACAGGCACATACCGATCTCCCTGCAGACACCTACGAACGGGAACTCGGTAAAGAAGGCTTTTTTGGACCCGCTAGCCAGATGCACCACCAACACCCACCCACCGGTTGGCTATCAATCGAAGGGGCATTACGCCCACATGCTTTTGATACCAAAAAAGTCACTCATTCACAAGATTGTCCTTGGGACTCATATCTACTTTTTAGTAATCAAAATACACAAATACGTTTTATGGTGCTAGAAAATGATATGAATCACCTTGTGCGAAATGCTGACGGCGATGAATTGATTTTCGTACATCAAGGAAGCGGTGAGTTGTATTGCGATTACGGTCATTTAATTTTTGGCGAAGGCGATTATATTATGCTTCCCCGTGGAACTATGTGGCGTATGCGTGTACAAAAACCAGTTAAAGCCTTGTTAATTGAGGCAACTAATGATAGTTACCAACTGCCAAAAAAAGGACTGATTAGCCAACAAGCGATTTTCGATCCCGCCATTCTTGATACACCAGAGATTAATGATGCTTTTATTGCGCAACAAAATGAACGCGAATGGCGTGTAATCGTAAAAAGCAGGCATCATCTGAGCACAATCACTTACCCGTTCAACCCATTAGATGCTATTGGATGGCATGGAGAACTGATGCCGGTTCGCTTAAATTGGCGTGATATCAGACCGTTGATGAGTCACCGTTACCATGTTCCACCATCAGCACATACAACATTTATATCCAGCCGTTTTGTCATCTGTACATTTGTTCCGCGTCCTTTTGAAACCGATCCAAATACATTGAATGTTCCATTTTTTCACAGTAATGACGATTATGATGAAATGATTTTTTATCATGCGGGTCAATTTTTTTCCAGGGATCATATACACCCGGGTATGGTAACGCTACACCCCCGTGGTATCCCTCATGGTCCACATCCCAAAGCACTACAAAATGCTGACCAGATGCGCGGGCGTTTAACCAATGAAGTAGCCGTGATGATTGATACTCGCAATGCCTTAGATATCTCTCAACAGGCCAAAGATATTGAGTGGCCTGATTATGTAAATTCCTGGAAATGAAACTAGCCACACTTCAATCATCCGGACGCGATGGTAATCTGGTTGTCGTTAATCGTCAACTCACTAAAGCCAGACTTGTTGCCAATATTGCATTAACCTTACAATCTGCTTTAGATAATTGGACTGATATTGAACCCCAACTTAAGCAGGTTTATCATGCGCTCAACGAAGGTAAAGATGATGCCCTTACTTTCGAGCCACGGCAAACGACTGCGCCATTACCACGAGCCTATCAATGGTTGGACGGTAGCGCCTATTTAAGCCACGTCAAACGCGTACGAAAATCACGCGGTGCAGATTTTCCAGATTACCTGTTCGACGATCCCTTAATGTATCAAGGCATATCAAGTCTCATGTTAGGTCCTCATGCCCCTATTGAAGCTGTTAGCGAAGACTGGGGCATCGATTTTGAAGCCGAAGTCGGCGTGATTACGGATGATGTTAAGGCCGGCGTTTCCGTCAATGATGCCGCATCTCATATTAAACTAATTCTATTAATTAACGATATTTCCTTACGAAACCTAATTCCTGCTGAACTGGCCAAAGGTTTTGGTTTTTTACATGGCAAGCCTGCCAGTGCTTTTTCACCGGTCGCCGTAACCCCAGACGAACTGGGCGTTTCTTGGATAAATTCTAAACTGCATTTGCCATTGACTGTTCACTGGAATGAGCATTTATTTGGACAAGCAAACGCTGGTGTTGATATGCAATTTAATTTTGCTCAACTAATTACCCATGCAGCCAAAACCAGAAATTTAATGGCCGGTACCGTTATTGGCTCCGGTACAGTCAGCAATAACGATTTGACCAAGGGCTTTTCCTGTATCATCGAAAAAAGAGTCGTTGAGATCATAGAAACGGGTACACCCGTCACCGAATTTATGCGTTTTGGCGATAGAGTACGTATTGAAATGGTTAATAACCAGGGACTCTCATTATTCGGTGCTATTAAGCAGGAAGTCCAACCATGTCGATAGTTCTGTACAGTTATTTCAGAAGTTCTGCCGCCTATCGAGTTCGCATTGCCTTGAACCTTAAAAAAATTGAATATGAAATATACCCTGTACATCTACTTAAAAATGGTGGCGAACAATACAGCGAAGAATATTTGATGCTTAACCCTCAGGGTTTAGTTCCTGTTTTAATGCTTTCTAATACTGTTTTAACCCAATCGTCCGCAATTATCGAATATCTTGAAGATACTTTTCCATGCCCACCGCTGTTACCCAGCAATTCCATAGAACGGGCTTACGTCCGATCATTTGTCCAAATTATTGCCTGTGATATCCATCCGCTAAATAATTTACGCGTGCTAAGCTATCTAAAAAACCTTCCTAATGACATTTCACAAAAAGCATGGCAGCACCACTGGCTACAGGAAGGATTTACAGCGTTGGAGCAGCTATTACAAAAAAGTGATTCTCATGACCGTTTTTGTTTTGGCAATAGCGCTAGTTTGGCTGATGTATTTTTGATCCCACAAGTACATAATGCTTTGCGATTTAACTGTGAAATGATGAAATTTCCACTAATAAATACTATTTACAAAAATTGTTTACAGGAAAGCTCTTTTATTAACGCCAGCCCTGAAAATCAACCCGATGCTGAGTCCGATAAGGTTTGATGACCTATGTAAAAGAACTCATTAAAGGGTGTATCAATTAGTTTGTCTCCTTCCCTGTTGAGTACAGCCTTTCGATTACGACAACATAGACTGAAAGGCGCACTTCATGAAAGCGATGATTCTAAAACAAGCTGGCACACCATTGCTGTTTTCTGAATGCGCAAAGCCAAAACCTGAAACTAATGAGGTGCTATTAAAAGTAGTAGCCTGTGGTGTCTGTAGGACTGACTTGCATATAGTGGATGGTGAACTTGCTTATCCTGCGTTACCCTTGATCCTGGGGCACCAAATAATCGGTATCATTGAAAAAACAGGATCCCATGTAACCCGTTTTAACGTAGGGGATCGCGTTGGCGTGCCTTGGTTGGGACAGACCTGTGGAACTTGTGAGTTTTGTCTGGTGGGCCATGAAAACCTCTGTTCCGATGCCGTGTTTACTGGCTATACCCATCCAGGTGGTTTTGCCCAATTTACTACCGCCAATGAGCAGTTCTGTTTTGTTATTAACAGTCACTATCCTGATCATCAGGCAGCACCACTGCTTTGTGCTGGGCTAATTGGATTCCGTGCGTACCGGTTTACCAATCAAACCCCGCTTATCGGTGTCTATGGTTTCGGAGCCGCAGCCCACATTCTCTGTCAGGTTGCTGTACACCAGCAGCGTAAAATATTTGCTTTTACCCGCCCGGGGGATATTGAAACGCAGATATTTGCGCGTTCATTAGGTGCATTTTGGGCGGGTGACAGTAATCAATTGCCCCCTGAACTTCTGGATGCTGCCATTATTTTTGCCCCCGATGGGAAATTGATTCCATTAGCGCTAAAATCAATCAAACCCGGGGGGAAAGTAATCTGTGCTGGCATCCACATGAGTGACATCCCATCATTTAGTTACGATATTCTTTGGGGTGAACGATCGATTCTATCTGTCGCAAATATAACTCGGTGCGATGGTGATGAATTTCTCCGGCTGGCTCCAAAAATACCAGTACAAACCTCAGTAACCACTTATCCTTTGTCTAAAACTAATCAAGCACTGTCAGATTTACGAACCGGAAAGATTCATGGTTCAGCCGTGGTGATGCCTTGGCAGTGATTAACCAAGCGCGCCACTATTTTTGCGAAAGCTTGTTTTGGGCATCCGAGCCCAAGCAAGCAGCAAAAATGACCTGGCAATGAATGCCTACAGCGCCCCAGTTCGTCCCGCGTTCGTGTCACTGCGCCACATCATGGTGAGCGCGATGCAGACTCCCTGACACTACCTCAAATGACTTCATGGAATGGTTCGCCCCACGTTCTAAACGGCCTCAAAAAGG
>DTSI01000007.1 GCA_012965425.1 Methylococcaceae bacterium | reverse complement strand
ACCATTTTTACAATCTTTTCGAACATTATTTCACTCTCTTTCAATTAACCATTTATGTCGTTTCATTAAAAATGAAATGCAGGCAATTTATCAATGCTAATAAATTTTACATCGATTCATACCTACCAAACCTCACGCCATGATTCAACTTTGACAGTTCCTTTATTCCAGGATGCAACCACCTCAACCTTAGCGCTTGAGGTTGTGTCATTGCTTTTAGTACGAATTAAATAGATATATTTACTTTGTGTTGAAGCACCGCCATACGCACTACTTTGTCCCACTGAGAACCCTGCGCCCATTTCTAAATTATTTTTTGCTGACAGGACCGTTAACAACGAAACTTCACATTGGTATTTATAGCGAGCCATTTTTGTTTTATGTTTCTGTTGACTACCAAAAATCGAATAATCTGAAGATGCCATGGTTCTATTTTTTATTTGATAACATCGACCGGTCGTCTTATTTTTACACGGCGGAGCAGTGACTCCATTGACCGCCATCCACTGCATGATATTTTGTATGCAGGTCTCAGAGGTATGCAGAGCCTGACTGTGATTAATTTTCTGGCTAGCGCCTTTATCATTACGTCCAGTGGTGTAAACCAATCCTACCCCCATCGTGGTCATAACCACTAGTAAGACTAACGAGACCATTACGACAACACCTTGTTCTGATGATGGCTTACCAAATGTTCTCACAAGGGATTCCTTATCAAGACGGTAGAAGAATATTCTTGACGCTTATAAGCATCATTTTTATTTATGTCGTAGTTGCCCCCAAAATGGTCTTTTTTCGCATAGTTCCTGTCTAGACCGTATTGTTTTTTGGTTCGGAGTATCAGATCTATTGCTATTAAACCCTTAGATTCAACGGTCTTATTAAATGACATAGCATCTCCACGAAGCAATGAGCCATCACTAAACTGTAGATCTTCGACATAATCCGCCAGCACATCGTCGTTGCCATTGATGGGCTTTGGCAAAATCTTTTGATTCCTCCCGAGGATATCTGTTTTTCTGAATAAGCGACCTCGAGTACCGCTTGATCCGGCATAGTCCGCTACCCAATAGCGAATTTGGACCCGCTCAACTTTGTTGCTCGCCTCGTCACGGTAATCATAGATCACGGTTACCTTATCACAGCATTTATTGCCACTGTCAGTGATCTTAATGGGCGCGCTAATCGAGCCATAAGTAATCACCCCTTTGCGATCACGCCATTTAAATCCTGCCATACGAATGTCACGCTCAATAATTCTCATAATGGACCGACTTGAAGACTGCATCTCTGTGACCCCTTTTACTTTCTCGTACTGCTTAGCAATAACTTCATACGAAGCATAGGCACTGGCTATAGCAATCGAACCCACCACCATGGCAACCATCAATTCAACGAGTGTAAAACCTTGTTCAAGGCGCATTGAACACTCGCTTAACCCAAGAACTATTCTTACCATTACGGCTAGTCAGTTCAACAGCAACAATATAAACATTCTTGCCGGCAATTTTCTTTTTTACGACATGAATATTTCGCTTATCGTTGGCTTGTGCAGAACCTAACCGAGCTTGGATTCTTTCACACCATGTCTTCATCCGTTTAAACTGTGTTGCTTCATTCTTTTTTTGCTTTCCGTTCTTATTAGTCTTGGACTTTAATGCACCACAATGATTAAGATTCTTGCTTTTATAGGTTTCAATCCCTGAAATATCAGCACTCAATGTTTCAATAATGGCATTAGATTGATCATTCAAGTGTTCCCGTTCTATTGAATTATGCAGCATGTCATTGGAAACATTAACTAAACCAAAAACACCCACGAAGCCAATCGCTATAAAGGCAACTGACACCAATGATTCAATCAATGTAAACCCCTGTTGATTAGTCATCAAAAATCAACCCAAACTTTCTTTGAAATATTAAATTTCTTTTTCTCCACAAAGCCTGTAGAACCATGAACAACGAGTTGATAATCATAACGTTTACCGTCACAGACTTTTCCAACCTGCCATCTCACTGTTGAATAGCCGGTGTTGACAGAACCATCACCATGAAAACAAGTGACTTGAGATGATTCTGAGACTAAGGTATCTTTTAATTCAATTTTTTCATTCTGAAGTATTGTCCAGCCATTACTATTACAAGCCGTTTTTTTAGTTACGCTATTCGCCGGAGATTCGTTAAAAATATACTGTCGCGTACGTCCTGATCCCTGCGCACGTAACTGCATTGTCTGATTACGATCTACTGCTAACCCATGCAAATAAGTCACCGCACTAGCTAAATTAATAAAATCTTTTTCCGTATTCTGTCGACAGTTCCAAGCACTTAAATTTGGGACTGCAAAAGCTGCCATAATCGAGATCATTGCTATTACGACTAACAACTCAATCAAGGTTAGCCCTATTTGCTTGCACCGGTCTCGATAACCCAACACAAGCCGGCCCAATCAAACACTCTCAGGAGTAATTTGCCCTAAAGAAATTAATTCATCAATAGATGCTCCCATCGTTTTCATACCATCTCCACGAGCAGTTTGCATGATGCTCATAATCTGAAAAACTTTATCCTCACGAATTAAATTCCGAACGGCAGGATTGGCGACCATAATTTCAAAAGCAGCTACCCGTCCTGCACCGTCGGCCCGTTTAAATAAACGTTGCGTCATGGCCATTAATATCGATTGAGATAATTGCGAGCGGACTTGGGCTTGTTGTTCAGGGGGAAAAACATCAATAATACGATTAATCGTATTAGGTGCACCCGAAGTATGCAAAGTTCCCAAAACCAAATGACCCGTTTCTGCAGCAGAAAGTGCTAATTGAATCGTTTCTCTATCGCGCATTTCCCCGACTAAGATGACATCGGGGTCTTCACGTAATGCGGCACGTAACGCTTGAGCAAAAGAGATGGCATCACGGCCAATTTCACGCTGCGTGACAATACACTCCTGACTAGAATGTATAAATTCAATAGGGTCTTCAATGGTTATAATATGCCCTTTGTGAGACCGATTAATGAGATCAATTATTGCCGCTAACGAGGTTGACTTGCCCGAACCTGTTGGTCCAGTAACTAGAATAAGGCCATTGTGTTTATTAGCCATATCCTGTGCGACAAAAGGAAGATTTAATTTATCTACTGAAGGAATTTCGGCATCTATCTTGCGTAAAACCAAGGAAACGCCAAGAGATGAATTAAGAATATTAGCCCTGAATCGATATTCACCCATTTCTATGGCGAGATCACAATCTAGCGTTTCATGTAATGATTTAAGCTGAGAGTCTGAAAGGTAGTGATTAATGAATGATTCAATGTCTTTAGCGGTCAAGACTTTGCTACTGGTATGCACTATTTCCCCATCTAAGCGAATAGCAATCGAGAAGTCTGGTTTAATGTGCAAATCAGATAATTTATAGTTTTGAACTAAAGTAAGAATTTCAGTACTTAGAACGGGCAACATAGCAACTCCTCAGCAATATCGCCTATAGATACTGCAACGCCATTAATAATTGAAAAAGCATCTAAGATAAAAAGCATATTGATTTACTCCCTGACCTTATGATCCACTAGCGCCATTTAACGCCTATCCTTTGCGCTTTCTTTTCCTATATGCCTATTGAACTAAAAACTTTTTCAGCGCCAGATCATTGCTCCAAAAAGCATTCAGGAAGAAGCATCTGTGCACCTTCCATAACTAACTGCAGCGTCGATTAAAAAGCAACTATCGAATTTTGTTCATTAATTTTAAATTGCTTCAAATCATCCCTGGAATTACGTTGACGTGCCCAAGCCATATATGCAGAAGCTGAACCGGTTACAGAGTATAAATAAGGACTTGATGAACTCTCGTCTAGAGACGTCTTACCGCCAAAAAGCTCTTTATTTATGTTCGCCGTATCAGAACACTTACGAACACAGTAACTCCCATTTTCATAGAAATAATCTTGTTCCATTAAATAAATAGAGCGAAGATTATTTTGAGCGGTAGACTCCTTAGCTCCCGCAATATATCCGCTATAAGCAGGCACACCGACTGCCGCAATCACGCCGACAATAGCCACAACTATCAATAATTCAATTAAAGTAAAACCCCCTGTGAGCCGAGTTTTACTGGACCTATTCCTTGCTTTGGTCACTCTTTGGTGATGTTTCCTATCAGTTTGGTAGCGCTTGTCCCTGTTTCTGTTCCAGGTTGGGTTGTTATGCGCAGGTTAATACCATTCCCATAAAGATATGTTCGTCCCACGGGTGGCGCTGAGCTAGCCTGTGCCCAAACTGCTACCTCAGCAGAATTGTGCGGGTTCATAAATCCGGCGGCTTTAAAGTAGGCAGCAAAATGATCATCAAAACGTGCTACAGTACTAGTACAGGGAACAGCGGTGTTGTAGCCTGGCAAGCTGACGGTTGAAGATCTTCCCGCGCACTTGGCAAAGGTCGCCCCGATAAAACTTTTGACACGTACATGATTCTCGGTTGTAGCGGTTACTTTTGCGTTGCCTATGTACCCTTGATAAGCAGGAACACCTACAGCAGCTAAAACACCGATAATGGCAACAACGATTAAGAGCTCAATCAAAGTAAAACCACCATTTTTATTAAGTAATGACTCCATTATTTTCTCCTTAAAACAGCTGAACACTTCGAACATTACCACCCAATCATGAATAATGATAATTGTCAATTAAATTGACAATTATTTCAGAAATTTGTCTGTCAAAATAGGAACTTATGTGTAATCCACCCTGAAACCATTAACCCTATTTTGGGTTTTAATTTACTATTTATTATAAATTATTAACATAGATACCTATATCTTAGTATGTTTACTTACTCCTAAGGACAGCGAAAAAGGTTATTTGAAAATCAATCCATCATGGTTACCATAAACTTCTGAGAGAAATCTTAATCAAAAGGAATCGAAAAGGCCCTTAGACAACGTGAGCGTTCTGAAAAACTACACACGCCGGCCTCTTTTGTTAGTAACGTTGAGTTCTATGAAGCACTTGGTCATAACCCATTGGAAATTTTTGTCAGAATTTTTGTGATAAAGGATTGACTAAAATATATAGCCGTATTTTGTCTGGATGAAATGAATATGCGCGTCAATGGCCTGATGCAAAATGGGCTAAAGAGTTAGTTTTAGAATTTGAAGACAGTCCATTTGGGAAACTTAACTATAATTATTGAATATAGGTAGCAGATAGTTTTGAAATTAATGGATTAAGGAAACACCTCTTATGCCAGTAACACCTTTCCACGTTGGACCTGCTGCAATTGTCAAAGCTGTATTTCGTGAAAAATTCAGTATTACAATTTTTGCTTTTTCACAAATCGTTATTGACTTGCAAGCTTTATTTGCAATGTTAAGTGCAGATATTCAACTCCACGGCATTAGCCATACTTATCTTGGTGCAACAGTGATTGCACTAATTAGTTGTGTAATAGGAAAACCTGTCTGTACTTTTTTCTTAAAGTGGTGGAACTGTCATTTGTTAGTGGCTAAAGATAGTTTATTGATTGTTAAGGAAGCTATCTCATGGAAGGTAGCACTTTGCAGTGCTTTCATGGGTACTTATAGCCATATATTACTTGATAGTATTATGCATGCGGGTCTAGAACCTTTTTTTCTAATTCAAATACCAAATAATCTGCCCGGTCTAGTTGCTGTCGATACCTTGCATATTCTTTGTGCTGTTGCAGGTCTTTTAGGTTTAATCGCTTATTTTTTAGGCCGTTATTTGTTAATGTCTCGGCAATCAACAAAGAACTGATTTGTTTGAGCAGAAATTAATACTGAAAATAACTTCAGCACCAAGTTATATTAAAAAACCTTAGCAAATACCCGCTTTCACCCAAATCGACCATTTATCCTCAATTTAACTGTGCTTACCGTGCTCTTATTTTGCAGTTTACAGGTGCTTTTGTAATCCCCCCAATAAATAATAGGAGTTGAAAGTAGAAAATTCAGATACACTAAATGAAGGAGTTTTCTATGAAAAAGATACGACACACCGACAGCCAAATACTCAGTATCTTAAAGCAAAACGAGATGGGTAAATCCGTTCCTGACCTTTGTCGTGA
>DTSI01000006.1 GCA_012965425.1 Methylococcaceae bacterium | reverse complement strand
CGTATTCGCCTGAATATAGGCCCGATCTTCCAACCCTTCCTCAAGAATAACCTGCATCATGGCATTCATAAGCACGACATCTGTTCCCGGGGTAATACACAGATGAAAATCGGCGTATTGCGCTAACATCGTCACACGCGGGTCAATAACAATTAAAGGAAATTGACGCTTTTCGCGTGCCTCCTTAAAACGCCAATAAATAATAGGGTGTTGTTCGGGAAGGTTTGATCCCCAGGCAATTAAACACTCGGTATGCTCAAAGTCTTCATAACAGCCCGGTGGACCATCAGAGCCAAAAGAGCGTTTATACCCTGACACGGCCGATGCCATACACAAGGTCGTATTGCCATCATAATTATTGGTGCCGATGACACCACGAGCCAATTTTCCTAAGGTATAAAAACCTTCCGTTAATATCTGTCCGGTTGAAACAATAGCAAAAGAATCAGGGCCATATTTTGCCTGAATACGATTGATCTCAGCGGCCATCTTATCCAAGGCACCATCCCAACCGGATTCCTGATACTCATCATGGATACTATTACGCATTAAGGGCGTTTTGCCTCGACCTGAGGACTCAAACAACTCATGCTCAAAGAGTCCTTTGACACATAATTTTCCTCGATTAACATCGGCATCAGCAACCCCTCTTGAAGCGACCGGTTTGCCGTCCTTGTTAATACCAATTTCTATAGAACAACCCGTGGAACAATAGCCACAAGTCGAATAAGACCACTTTTCTATTCCTTTATCAACAATCTTAATCGGGTTCTTCTGATGTCTACCAAAGAGCATAATACTTAATCTATTTTAAATTTAAAATTATTGAATTAACGGCGAATCTGACACATTCAGATTAAAACCACTTATTTCTGCCTCACTGGCCGTGAATGCAATAAATTGACTAATCGCCTTGCGCCTGACCCGCTCCTGCAAATAATCTGCAATTTTTGTTTTGACTGCTGAAAATGGCATGAGTTCACCTTCAACACGCTGATCAATTCGGACGACATGAAATCCGTATCGTGACTCAATCGGTTTTTTAGCAACACCTGTTTCGGTTAATGAAAAAACCTGACGTTCAAATTCCTCAACCGTTTGCCCCCGTGTTAACTGCCCTAAATGACCGCCATCTTTCTTGGATGGGCATACAGAATAACGATTGGCCTGCTCTTTAAATGAACTTCCTCCACTCAACGCCAGTAAAATTTCATCGGCTAACTCACGCATACGTCGACGTTCCTTAACATCATCAGGTGCCGCCGGTAATAAAATATGGCTGGCTTCGATCAAATCCTCAGTCTTAAATTTTTGCTGATTATTTTCAAAATATTGCCGACAACTGTCTAAATCTGATTGTGGCACTTGTACTTCTTGTTCAATCAAGGCCTCAATCGCCGATTCTACGTCCAATTCATGGTCCTGCTCAACCACCGTGAGCTCACGTACTCGCTGTAATAACAGCTGACGAATCACTAATGCTCTGGCGGCTAAATGATAAGCCTCTTCTTGTGAACCGGCGGGGTGATACTGCATTTCTGCAGCAATTTCGCTCTCCGCAATAACTTCCCCATTCACAGAAATTTCTATCGGTACCGGCGGCTCCACAACAATATCAACATTTAACTTATTACTCGCCATACTCAAGACCGCCTCCTGACCACTTGAAAATTCCGACCAAAATACCAAATAGGCGCACTCCATACATGCACTAACCGAGTAAACGGGAAGGTTAGAAACATCGTCAAACCAACAAAGATATGCAATTTATAAAGCCAATTGACTTCTAAGAGAGCCTCTGCCGCACCCCCATGAAAGGTCACAATTTGTTGCGCCCATTCGGCTAATAACAACATTTGCTGGCCATCCATATGCGCACCGGAAACAAAAATACTCAACAACCCCAAAATCAACTGAACATAAATCAATAACAAAATAAAAACATCACTGCGATTACTGGTTGCTTTGATCCGCGGGTCTGTCAAACGCCGTTTAACTAAAGCGGTCATTCCTAAAAAACAAAGAATTCCAAAGGTTCCACCCATAACCATGGCAATCAATTGTTTTATTTCAGTGGTCAGACCGAAAGCATGATAAACCGATGGCGGTGTTAATAAGCCAAACATGTGACCAAAAAACAATAACAAAATACCCACATGAAACTGGGTATTCGCTTTCCGGAAACCTTTACTGCTTAACATCTGACTTGAACCCGCTTTCCATGAGTATTGATCCTTATCAAAACGGATCCAACTGCCTAGCAAAAAAATAGTCCCGGCCAGATAAGGATAGACACCAAACAATAAATCATTCATATAATTCATAAAAAAACTCCAAAATTTATTCTTTTCCAGCTCACTGTACCCATCGCCATGAGTGATATTAATTAGGTCGACTATTTCGTTTAATCGAAGCTACCGACACCCGCTGTTCATTCGCTCTTGGCATTGAGGGTGAACAACTGCCTTGTGGATCATCGCCGCCAAAACGCACCGCTTCTTCCTCCCAAACCTTATCCATTGCTTCCGGCGTGTTGTCAGGGACTTCACCGGCAACAGAACTACGTATTTTGTTCAAATCTACGGTTGCCCCCGTCACAGCCAACAGACTCTGAAAGATAACTTGATACGGGTGTTCGCGCTGCTCTAAGCGCACTGCCAGTATCCCTACAATATGTTCAACATCCCCTAACCATTGCTTAATTTCTACAACCGGTCGCTGAGACAAATACTCAAGAAACAAAGGAATATGGTCCGGCAATTCATTGGCTGTTAACTCGAAACCGTTATCGTTATAAACCGCTAACAAATCGACCATGGCTTGACCCCGATCACGTGACTCACCGTGCACATGCTCAAACAATAACAAAGACAATGTCCGGCCCCGATCAAATAATTCCACATATTCTGACTGCGCATCCATTAGATCCCGAGCACACAAGTCGTTAATAAAAGTGATCAACTGATCGTGTAACGACGGCTCTAACAACTGCTCTTGCTCCAGAATTGCGGTCATATCATCGCGATAACCAAACAAATCTTGTTCGGGATAAGACATCAAGGCTCCAAGTACTTTTAGCGTATTCATGGCCTTAATCCCCTGTACTTTCAGGTGTTACCGGTGGAATTCTAACCCCCGGCTCATATTTTTTAATGGTCTCGATACCAATTGAAACCTCCGTGGTTTTTTTGGTGCCAAATAAGTTCAGATCACTAGTGCCATTACTACAGCCATCACCGAAACTAAAACCACAACCGCCGCGCTCTGAGAATGCATCCATCGCCTGTTCACGGTGAGCCGTTGGAATAACAAAACGATCCTCATAATTGGCAATAGCCATATAACGGTACATCTCTTCCACCTGTTTTTCAGTCAAATCAACGGCATCCAAAACAGTTGTGTCATTAATGCCGTCAACGTGTTGCCCACGCTTATAAGCCCGCATGGCCAACATCCGTTTCAACGCTAATGTCACTGGTGCTTCATCACCCGCCGTTAACATATTCGCCAGATACTTAACTGGAATGCGCAGCGAATCAACATCAGGAATAATACCGTTTATCCCCAACTTACCGCTGTCTGCAGCTGCTTGTATCGGGCTCAACGGCGGAATATACCAAACCATTGGCAGGGTTCGATACTCAGGATGCAAAGGAAAAGCAATTTTCCAATCCATTGCCATTTTGTAAACCGGTGACGCTTTTGCGCCCTCTAACCAATTCTCCGGTATGCCGTCTTTACGTGCTTGCTCAATCACAGCAGGATCATGCGGATCTAAAAAGATATCCAATTGCTTCTCATATAAATCCAGTTCCGACTCGGTACTCGCCACTTCTTTAATACGATCGGCATCATACAAAATAACACCCAAGTAACGGATTCTGCCCACACACGTTTCTGAACAAACTGTCGGTTCACCCATTTCAATACGCGGATAACAAAAAATACATTTCTCAGATTTACCGGACTTCCAATTGAAATATATTTTCTTATAGGGACATGCGGAAATACACATCCGCCAACCACGACATTTGTCCTGATCAATTAATACAATGCCGTCTTCTTCACGCTTATAAATGGCGCCCGAGGGACAACTCGCCACACAGGTCGGATTAAGACAATGCTCACACAAACGCGGCAAATACATCATGAAGGTGTTTTCAAACTCACCGTAGATTTCTTTCTGGATATTTTCAAAGTTAATATCCTTACTACGTTTCTCAAATTCCGTACCCAGAATTTCTTCCCAATTAGGCCCCCACTCAATTTTCTGCATACGCTTACCGGTTATTAACGACCGGGGCCTTGCTGTGGGTTGATGCTTACCTTCTGGCGCATTATGTAGATGCTGATAATCAAAATCAAAGGGCTCATAATAATCATCAATCTCTGGTAAATCAGGGTTACCAAAGATGTTCGCCAGAATACGCCATTTACCACCGATCTTAGGTTCAATAGCACCACTCTTTTTACGGGTCCACCCCCCATTCCAAATGCCCTGATTTTCCCATTCCTTGGGATAACCAATACCCGGCTTTGTTTCTACATTATTAAACCAAGCATATTCCATTCCTTCCCGAGACGTCCAAACGTTTTTACAGGTCACTGAACAGGTATGACAGCCAATACATTTATCTAAATTTAGAACTTTCCCTATCTGTGCACGAATTTTCATTGAGCAACCTCTGTCTCTTGAGTGGCACCTTCAATAGGCTCTCCATCAAGCCAATCCACATTATTCATTTTACGCACGATGACAAATTCATCACGGTTTGAACCGACGGTTCCATAATAATTAAAGCCATAGGATTGCTGCGCGTACGAGCCAATCATATGCGTCGGTTTTAAGACCGTTCGGGTCACTGAATTATGCATTCCGCCCCGAGTCCCTGTTGTTTCTGAACCCGGAACATTAATGGTTCGCTCTTGCGCGTGATACATCATGGTCATGCCCTCATTAACGCGCTGACTCACCACGACACGGGCAGTCAATGCGCCGTTAACATTAAAGGCCTCAATCCAATCATTATCTTCAAGCCCCACTTTCTTGGCATCAATCTCACTCATCCAGATAATCGGTCCGCCCCGTGACAAGGTCAGCATCAACAAGTTATCGGTATAAGTACTGTGTATCCCCCATTTCTGATGCGGGGTAATCCAGTTCAATGCAATCTCAGGATGGCCATTGGGTTTTTTATTCATTAAGGGCCGTACCGTTTTGGTATCAATGGGCGGCCTGTAGGTTGAAAACCCCTCACCAAAAGCAATCATCCACTCATGATCTTGATAAAATTGTTGGCGACCCGTTATCGTACGCCAAGGAATTAACTCATGAACATTGGTATACCCCGCGTTATAACTCACATGCTCGTCTTCTAACCCGCTCCATATGGGCGATGAAATAATTTTTCGTGGTTGCGCCTGAATATCGCGGAAACGAATTTTCTCATCTTCCTTCGATTTTGCCAGATGGGTATGATCCCGTCCGGTTTTTTCCCCTAACGCTTCCCAAGCTTTAACGGCAACTTGACCATTGGTTTCAGGCGCGAGTGTTAAAATAACTTCACAGGCATCAATCGCTGTCTCAATCGCCGGCATGCCTTTAGAGACACCTTCATCCAATATTTTATGATTGAGTTTACCCAACAATTCCACTTCCGATTCGGTATTCCAATGAATGCCTTTGCCGCCATTACCCAACTTCGCCATTAACGGTCCTAAGGCGGTAAAACGTTTATAAGTATTAGGATAGTCCCGTTCGACAACGGTAATATTTGGCATGGTCTTACCCGGTATCGCTGCGCATTCTCCTTTCGACCATTCGGTCACCCCTAACGGCTGCCCTAACTCACCCGGGGTATCGTGCAGGGTTGGCACGGTCACGACATCTTTTTCTACGCCTAAGTGACCGACACAAACCTCAGAAAATTTCTTGGCAATACCTTTATAAATATCCCAGTCGCTACGTGCCTCCCAAGCCGGATCAACAGCCGCTGATAACGGATGAATAAAGGGGTGCATATCCGAAGTATTCATATCATCTTTTTCATACCAGGTCGCTGTTGGCAAAACAATATCAGAATACAAACAGGTTGTTGACAT
>DTSI01000005.1:2492-19613 GCA_012965425.1 Methylococcaceae bacterium | reverse complement strand
GCTTGAAGAACCCCAAGCTGCTTTTTACAGTTGGATTGAAAAAAGTAAAGGCGGTTGGCGAGATCAAGTCTCTGTCGGCGACATTATCTTGGTTGTTGATGTCGGTGGTGGTACCACTGATCTCTCACTCATTGCGGTCACTGATAATGACGGTAATTTAGAATTAACACGGATTGCTGTTGGTGACCACATCCTCCTAGGCGGTGACAACATGGATCTTGCCTTGGCTTATACGATGAAAGCCAAACTAGAAAAAGAAGGTGACCGCTTAGCCCCTTGGCAAGTACAAGCCCTTACCCACAGTTGCCGTGACGCCAAAGAAAATCTTTTTTCTAATCAAAATCTCACTGAAGTCTCTATCGTTGTCTCTAACCGCGGTTCATCTCTTATCGGGGGCGCACTTAAAACTGAACTGACTCGGGATGAATTAAATCAAGTACTCGTTGAAGGCTTTCTCCCTCAAGTCGCGGTTAGCGACACACCCCTTGCACGCCCGAAAGGCGGTCTTCGCACAACAGGCCTTCCCTACGCCCAAGATGCCGCCATTACCCGTCACTTGGCGGCTTTCTTAAGAAAACAGCAGCGTGCAACTACCGACTTGCCTGGATTTACCGTTTCTACAGAACACAGTTTCTTACATCCTACTGCTGTTCTTTTCAACGGAGGTGTTTTAAAAGCCGATCTTCTTATCGACCGTATCATGACGGTTATTAACAGCTGGCTCACTGCAGAGCAGTCTCCTGAGGCACGCACCTTAACAGGTATGGAGCTTGATGCAGGCGTGGCCCGCGGTGCTGCTTTTTTTAGCTATATGCGCGAACACAGTGGCATTAGAATTCGTGGTGGCACTGCAGCCTCTTATTATGTCGGTGTTGAAAGCGCTATGCCAGCCGTACCGGGCATGCCGCCTGAAGTTGAGGCGCTCTGTATCGCTCCTTTTGGCATGGAAGAAGGAACTGAAGAAATTGTTCCCGATGATGAATTTGGTTTGGTTGTTGGTGAACCGGTCCGTTTTCGTTTCTACAGTTCCAACACACGCCGCGAAGACAGTGTCGGTACACGCCTAGATTTCTGGAGCGATGAAGAACTCGAAGAACTCTATGAAATTGAAATCACTTTATCCGCAGAAAAACATACTGTGGGAGAAATTATTCCTGTGCATCTCTGTGCAGCGGTTACCGATCTGGGTACTCTCGAATTAATGGCTATCTCCAGCACGGACAAGAATGATCGCTGGAAAATAGAATTTGATGTTAAGACTGATGAAGACTAACGCCTCATTGCTGCCCTTTTTTTGATGCTAATTAACCCATGACTTTAGAACAATTTTTCAGTCAACTCACCGCTACTGCGGTGAGTTTTGATGAGACCATGACCATCATTGACCAGTATTACCGCTATAGCCCCGTTGAATTTAGTAACGGCTCTGCGCCTAACACGCTTATTAATGCTGCCGGCACTAATGAAGGGTCTTGTAAAATATTTGCTTTTGCCCAAATTCATCAATTATCAGAACAACAAACTCTGGCCCTATTTGGCAAATTCTACTGGCAAGATGTCTTAGAGGAACCCGAGGGGTGCGGCCACCAAAATATTCGCAATTTTATGGCTTATGGCTGGCAAGGTATTCGCTTCCATAGCACAGCCTTAATCGCTAAATAATGATGGTGTGAACGTTGACCACCTGATCATCGGTCAGGGTTTAGCGGGCAGCCTGTTAGGCTACCGGCTCATACAAGCTGATCGCCGCATTGTCATTATTGATCCTGCTGGTGAAAATGCCTCGCGCATTGCCGGCGGACTCATTAACCCCGTCACCGGCATGCGGTTTGTCAAAAACCCAAATGCTGAAGTCTGTCTGAACCAAGCCAAACAATTATACCAAACTCTGGAATCAACATTTAATACGCCCTTCTTTCTCGAGAAAAAACTACTTCGTTTTTTTAAAAACGCAGAGGAAAAAGAAGCCTTCAATAAACGAAAAAGCGACCCGGCCTACCAGCCTTTTTTTAATCACGTTACTCAAGCTAACACGCAAATAGCGGACTTTACCTGTCCTTTTGGCGCTATTGAACAACGCCAAACCGGTCATGTCTTAACCGCACAGTTATTAGCGCAATTACAGCAATTCTTTATTAGCCATAACAGCTATCAAAAAACCCAGTTACACTACAGTGATCTGATCGTTAAGAATGATTCCATCCAATGGCGAAATATTTCTGCTCAAAATATTATTTTCTGCGAGGGCTATCATGGCGCCCAAAACCCCTGGTTTTCTTGGTTGCCTTTTCAGCCGGCTAAAGGCGAAATTCTAACCTTACAAAGCACTACTGCCTTACCGAAAGCAATTATCAGTTATGGCTCTTGGTTGATCCCTGAACCCAAATTAACATTTAAAATCGGTGCAACATTTGATACTAAAAACATTGATTGTCGGCCAACAGTTGCCGGGAAAAACAGTCTTATCCGTGCACTCGAAAAAATAAACCCCCGTCTTGGAAGCGCTGAACTGGTCGCACATCGCGCTCAAATTCGTCCCTGTACCCGTGATAAACAACCCTTTATAGGCCGCCACCCGCAACACCGCCGCCTGTTTATTTTTAATGGTTTTGGCGCCAAAGGTTGTCTGGAAATCCCTTGGTATAGCCTGCTGTTTTATAAACACCTGACAACACCATCAGCCAGCATTCCTGCTCTAGCCAATATTAATCGTTTTTATGACTCGCATTTCACTGGTTGATCAAACTCAACAACTCATTGCGCCTTATTTAAGACCCGGTGATAGCGCTATTGATGCAACGGCAGGTAATGGCTACGATACCGCTTTTCTGGCCAATAATGTTGGCCGCCATGGACACGTCTACGTCTTTGACTTACAAAAAAAAGCATTAACCGCCACAAAGAGTCACTTAGCAACACGGGGCTTAAGCCATATCCCCGTGCGCTATTGCCTCAGCGATCACCAATACCTAAGCCAACACATTGCTGAAAACGATAGCCTTAACATTAAAGCCATTATGTTTAATTTAGGCTATTTGCCCGGCGGTGATAAAACTATGACCACACTGGCAGAGAGTACGCTTATAGCGATTCAATCGGCTGTTAACTTACTCGCTATCGATGGCTGCTTATCGATTATCGCCTACCCCGGCCATAGTGCCGGCGCGCTTGAATTCAGTTGTATTTCTAACTGGTTTACAACCCTTAATCCGCTAAGCTATGCTCTTAAACGCATCAGTATCAAAAAGACCCTACGCCCGGCGCCAGAGGTCTTTTTTATTCGGCGCCGGAGATGACATTGCCGCTGTATTAATTATCGCCACTGACTGAGAAAGCCGTGCGTTAAGGCTATGGTAAGTCAGCCCATTCAGAAGGCGTAATCATGCCAAGATAATTAATACCCTGCTCTGTTTTCTTAAAAATAACCAAAACCCCTTCAGGCTTTGGCCAAACGCCTAAGCCATCCCTAAGATTAGAGGTATGCCCTACAAATACGGTATTGTCAGAAGTTAACGTTGTTTCAAGCATCATCGCGTGCAGTTGTTCTGCAAGTTGTTTTGACTCGTACTCGTCTTTACGGAGTGAAAAAGCTAAACCTGGAACCACAATAAACTGCTTAAAAGTCAGTTGTGCGGTCTCTTTGGTACGGCAATACGGGCTCGAATAAACCGGTCCTATCGGTATAGCTAACTGGGTTATTTTGTTAGCAATCATAATGGCCAAATCCCGCCCCTGTGCAGACAAATTGCGCTGTTTACTGCAATCGCCTAGCGCCTCAGAGAGCTGATCTTTCTGATCATGACGCGTAATCGAATGTCGCATATAGATAAGATGCCCTCCCGATTGCAGTGCTGCCACTAATTGTTCTGCTGATTTAGTTTCAGCGAAAACCACATGATTGACATTTAAAACCATCGCCAAAATCAACCATATCAAGGTTCTAAGCTGGCATAATAATTTATTTTTCATGCAGTTTCTCCTTGTCATTGACAATCTATTTCAAATAACAACACCCCAACATCTTTGTGAGGCGCGCTAATCATGGCTCAACAAAGTCTTTAGCCTATCGGCTACCAACGGTTTTGAAAACAAATATCCTTGATAGCCCGTACACCCCAGTCGATTTAAAATATCTAATTGCGATTGTGTTTCCACACCTTCAGCAATCACCTCTAATTTCAGTGATCTGGCCATCGCTAACACCACCTCAACAATCGCTAAGCTGTCTTCATTATCAACAATATCAGCGATAAAACTCTGATCAATCTTAACCTGACTAAACGGCAGCCGCTTAAAATGTGTCATCGACGCATAGCCTGTTCCAAAGTCATCTAATGAAAAACGGTAGCCCCGGGATTGTAATGACGTTAAAATCTTTTTGATGAACTCAAAGTGCTCAATATCTGCACTTTCAGTAATCTCAAAAACAATCCCTTCAGGGTTAATACGGTATTGCTGCGCTAACCGGTCAACAACTCCAATGAAATTCTCATCTAACAATTGCATTGGGCTGATATTAATCGCTACCTTGGGTAAGCTGACCCCTGCTTGACGCCATTGCGCCACTTGACTAAAAACCGATCCAATCACCCACGCCCCGATCTCATTAATACGGTGATGTCTTTCTGCCAACGCAATAAACTGATCCGGGGCTAACATCCCCAATTGGGGATGTTGCCAACGAATCAGCGCCTCAACACCCATCAGCTCCCGATGGTGATTGAATTGCGGCTGATAGTCCATAACAAATTGATCGCCTACCAGCGCCTCACTAATCCCTTCCAGCACCTGCATTTGATGCACCAAGTCTTGATGTACTGCATCGGTATAAAAAGCGATATGGCTACTCACATCGCCTTTAGCCAAATACATCGCATTATCAGCCCGCATGATAATCTCATCAATACTGTCGCTCCTGATAAAACAATAGACTCCAATGCTGCTATAAGCACTTAAAATATGTTCTTCAATATGAATCGGCTGGCTGAGCACGCCGGTAATCTTAGTTGCTATCTTTTTAGCTTGCTCGGCTGCCTGTGCGCGAGGGATCGATTCTAAAGACAACAAAACCACAAATTCATCACCCCCCAGACGACACACCAAATCACCTGCTCTGACGATTGCCAGCAACCGCTGAGCAACTATTTTTAACAGTTTATCGCCGACATTGTGCCCTAAGCTATCGTTCACTAACTTAAATCGGTCCAGGTCTAAGAACAACAAGGTGCCTATTTCAGCAGTGCCTTGGTGCGCTGTTAATTGTTTCTGAAGATACTCATAAAAATAACGCCGATTCGGCAGACCGGTCAAGACATCGTGATTTGCTGCTGATTCTAATTTCCCTTCAAACTCTTTTCGGGTACGATACAGTGCCGTGACATCCTGACCGATACCAACGACACCGACAATCCGGCCTTGCGTATCCCGACGTGTCGTGGAGTTTAATAACACATCGACCCGGGCGCCGGTTTTGGTATACAAAGGAAACTCATAGTTCGTCGTCTGCTTGCCTTTTAAGGCCTCGTCCAAAACACCTTTAACAGACACTTTATAATCGCTGGTGATAAAGTTATCAACCAGATGCCGACCCATGACTTCTGATTTACTATAACCGGTAATACGCTCTGCTGTCTGGTTCCATTCGTTCACCAAACCCGCAGTATCAATACCAAATATAGGCGCATTCGCGGTATCTTTGAACGCCATTAACTCCGCTGCTATATTCTCGTGCTCAAGACGGGCGCTATTCAACGCAGTAACATCCTGACCGATACTGACACACCCGGCAACATCACCGTGGTTATTATATTGCGGTGACGAACTTAATAACAATTGGACACCCCTCCCCTCTTTAGCGTTCAGAACCATTTCATAAGTACAGCATTGTCCTGCTAGCGTTTGCTGATGAATAAAATCGCTCCCACGATCAACCAATAACGCCAATTTTGTACCCATCACCTCATCTTTAGCATAACCTGTAAGCTGTTCAACAGCTTTATTCCACAGTGTAATTCGATCGTCAGTATCTATTCCGATAATAGGCGCACTCCCGTTGTCAATCAGCTGATTTAAACTCTTGATATCTAAAGCATGATCATCAATAATAAATTTAAGTTGGGAAATATCTCTGATAAAAGCACAAAAGTAAATACCTGCAGAGGCAGGAAGCACGGCAATAACCATGTCAATGGCAAAGATATGTCCTTGCTTATGTAATGCCTCTATCTCAATACGCTTACCGATAATGTTACTCTCACCGGTTTTAAGGTAATGCGTCAGCCCTGACGTGTGCATAGCCCTAAATTTCTCAGGAATGATCAATTCGGCCATTACAGCCCCTATCGCCTCATCTTCGGTAAATCCGAAAATATCAACTGCTGCCCGGTTATAACGTTCAATAACCCCGGCCTGATTAATAACAATCACAGCATCAAGCGTTGACGCCAGTATTGCTTCTAAAGAGTGATTCAGGTCTTTATTACTTTTAAACGCTATAATCTGTGCAACACGTCTTGCTAGCACATAGGCACCTACCGCTAATAGCCCTAAGCAAAAAAATGAAACCAGTAGCGCTACTTTTTCCTTTTCTAACTGGGTTAGCAGTTGATTGACCGCAGTCTTAAGTGAAGCGCTAGATAAAATTGCCCATTGTTCAAAATTTTTATCAATCTTTTTGATAACTTCATGTGCTCGTATTAATTCAGCTCTTGCTAAGTTCAGGTTCACTGTTGCCATTTCAATGGCAGTTATTATCTGTCCCTTGTAAACGAAAAACAACTCATCGAATTGAGCCGAGACCTCTTTATCGTCATGTCCTTTGAAAAGTTGCTCTCCTTTCTTTTCTATACGATGTAATTGATTAATAATCACTTTACCGTGTAGATAAACACTTTCTTCATCATGATTGCTTTGGGCCGACACCAAGAGCGCATTACAATCACGTAAAGTCTGTGTTAATTGAATAATCAAATGCGTCAACTCAATGTTTTGCGGCAGAGTCTCGTTCTCTATAGTGCGTAGTAATTCATTCTGTGATGAAGTAACAACATTTCTGGAGTACAAAAAGCTTGCTGCTAATAGCACCATGATCAATGGTATTAACAGAAGTTGACCGATCAATGAAGCCTTTTGTTTTTCCATATGCTTTAAAACCTCTAACACATCCCTAAATTAAACAACTTAAAGATTTAACCTCAAGTACAATCGCCATAACACTATGATTGTCCTTATCGCAGGACACCTGAATAAGCAAATGCTGAGGGAAGTATTTATATAAAGATAATAAATTTGGTCTTTAATGCAAGGTTTTTTTTCGATAAAAAAAGAACCTCTAGATCAATGGCATGACCCCACACACTAAAAAGAGATCAATCCGTGCAGTAAACTTAAGCCTTTACACGACTAAACGTCTTCGTTTATGGCCTGATCGTCTGTGGTTTTCAACTGAAGGTCACCTGAACAGGTGATCGCTAAAAAACTTTCCTAAAAAAATCTAAAGCTATAATTATTTCATTAATTTTAACAGTTACAAGGAATGTAACCTTTTTTGGTCGGGGCGAAAGGATTTGAACCTTCGACCCCCACAACCCCATTGTGGTGCGCTACCAAGCTGCGCTACGCCCCGACGACATCAAAAAAATAATTATTTTAGTAGTACTAATACTTCTTCCAATTCAGTACGGATTTGCTGGATCAATTGTTTCGTGACATTACTGTCAACCCGGTTATTATCATTTTCTAAGTGACTTCTGGCACCACTTATCGTGTAACCATGTTCATATAACAACGACCGAATCTGACGAATAATCAGCACGTCATGGCGTTGGTAATAGCGCCGATTACCCCGTCTTTTAACCGGTTCTAACTGAGTAAACTCTTGTTCCCAGTACCGTAACACATGTGGCTTAACATCACACAACTCACTCACTTCACCAATAGTAAAGTAGCGTTTAGCCGGAATTTCCGGCAATTGATTATTATTACTTGGTTCCAGCATATGCTTCTACCCGAGCTTTTAATTTCATACCTGAACGAAATGTTACCACACGACGTGCTGAAATGGGAATTTCTTCCCCTGTTTTAGGATTTCTACCCGGACGACTGCTTTTGTCTTTTAATTCAAATTTACCAAAGCCAGAGATTTTTACCTGCTCGCCTACTTCTAAAGAAGATTTAATCTCTTCAAAAAACAACTCAACAATCTCTTTAGCTTCACGCTTATTTAAACCCATCTCGTCAAATAAACCTTCTGCAAAATCTGCTTTTGTTATTGCCATAATCTCTTTAATCCCTTAGCTTTGCATTCAAGTTTAACGCTAATTTGTCCAAAACCAACGCCATTAACCCATCAATTTCTGTATCGGTCATCGTTTGCGTCAAATTTTGAATAAAAAACCCTAAGCCAATACTCTTTTTACCGCCCTCGACACCTTCACCGCTATAGATATCAAAAATAATAACTTCTTTAATCGATTCTTCTTCAAAACCATTGATTTCAGATAAAATCCGGCTCACCGGCATATTTTCATCAACAATCAGTGCTAAATCACGACGAACGGATGGGAACTTCGACAACGGTGTGAATTTAGGCACACATCTATTTAATACAAACTCTTGTTTTAATTCAAATAAAAATACAGAGGTACCAAAGCCATAGTGTTTTTCTAAGGTTGGATGCAATACTCCTAACCAGCCAATCTGCTCGCCCGCCTTAGTTTTAATAGCGGCTGTTTGCCCTGGGTGCAACGCTGGGTGTTCTTGTGCAACAAATGCTACCGCTAAGCCATTTAATGCAAAAATAGCTTCCAAATCGGCTTTGACATCATAAAAATCAACTTTTCTCGACGACTCACCCCATTGTTCAGGTAATTGTGAGCCTAATACTAAACCTGCTAACATGTTTTCCTGTGCAATAGTCCCCGTACTGCCACCGGTTTTAAAACATAATCCTGCTTCAAATAAGCGTACCCGACTGTGTTGACGACTCACATTTCTATAGGCTGCGTTCAATAAACCACACCAAATAGTCGTTCGCATTACTGATAGTTCAGAGGAGATTGGATTTTGCAAAGCAATAATACCCTCGCCAGGCGCAACTGTTTGTTGATCCTTTTCATCAACAAAACTGTAAGTAATCGCTTCCTGATAACCTCGGTCAACCAACAAATCTTTAATACGGTCAATACCCAAAACCGCTTCCGGAGCAGATGATAATTGGGCATGCATCAACAAACTTTGTTGGGGCAAATTATTGTAACCGTAGACACGCCCTAATTCCTCAATAAGATCCGCTTCAATAACAATATCAAAACGAAACCCCGGAGGCGTTATCAACCAGCCACCCTCTTGACGCTTTACGATCATCCCCAGACGTTGAAAAATATCTTCAACCTCCCCCTGAGCCATCGTAACACCCAATACCTTAGCAATACGTTCTGCACGTAATAATACCGGCAACCGTTTGGGCAAATACGTTTCATCCAATATTTCTGTAATGGGACCGGCACACCCCCCGGCAATATCAATAATCATCTGACTGGCGCGTTCTATCGCCCGTCGTTGGATAAAGGGGTCAACTCCACGTTCAAAACGATGTGATGAATCGGTATGCAGCCCTAAATCACGTGCTTTACCCATCATCATTTCGGGGCTAAAAAAAGCACATTCCAGAAAAATATCAACGGTGTCATCACCCACGGCTGAATCCTTACCGCCCATAACACCCGCTAAAGCAACCGGACCGCTTTGATCTGCAATCACCAAAACATCATCATTCAGGGTTACTGACTGATCGTTTAACAAGGCAATTTCTTCATCCTTGTTTGCATAACGAACCACAATTTCACCGGATAACTGACCCGCATCAAAAGCATGCAATGGCTGACCTAATTCCAATAAAATATAATTAGTAATATCAACCAATGGTCCCAAACTTCTGTGTCCGGAACGGCGTAAGCGTTCTTGCATCCACAGTGGTGTTTGCGCACTCACCTTAACACCCTTAATCAAGCGACCTAAATAACGCGAACATAATGCAGGCTCACTAACCGTAACGCCGAGGGTCTCTTGATGACCAATTGCAACTGCTTTCTGTTCATCTGGCTGCCAAGGCATTTTATTTAATAGTGCAACTTCCCGTCTCACCCCATCAAGGCTTAAACAATCGGCTCTGTTGGGCGTTAAATCTAATTCTATCAGCATGTCGTCCAGTGACAGATAGTCCCGAATATCAACGCCCACCGGGGCATTGGAAGGTAATGCCATCAAACCTTCTGCTGAATCTGCTATGCCTAATTCCTGTTCAGAACATAGCATGCCAAAAGATAACTCGCCCCGAAGTTTTGATTTCTTAATTTTAAAATCACCGGGTAACACCGCACCGACCAAAGCAGCGGGCACCCGCATACCAACACTGACATTATTCGCCCCGCAAACAATTTGCAACGGCTCATCCCCCCCGACATCAACCGAGCAAACTTTTAATTTGTCTGCATTACTGTGTTGTTCCATTGCAATGACTTTACCGACGACCACGCCAGAAAACTCAGCGGCTGCAGGGGTTACAGAATCGACTTCCAGACCTGCCATAGTCAACTGTTCGACCAAGGCTTCTGTCGTAAGATCGGGGTTAACTTGTTCTCTTAACCAGGTTTCACTAAAACGCATGCTTCAATCGTCCCCAATCAATTAAATTGTTCAAGAAATTTAAGGTCGTTTTCAAAAAACAACCGTAAATCATTAATGCCATAACGCAACATGGCTAATCGTTCGACACCCATACCAAAGGCTAAGCCGGTGAATTGATAAGGATGAATCATTCCACAGCCCATCACTTCCAGCCAGCCGGTATGACTACATACGCGGCAACCGACACCATCACACATGACGCATTCAATATCAACTTCTGCTGACGGTTCCGTAAACGGAAAATAAGAGGGTCTGAAACGAACCTGAATATCTTTCTCAAAAAATGCTCTTAAAAATTCAAACACAACGCCTTTAAGATCCGCAAAGCTGACATCGGTATCCACGACAAAGCCCTCGACCTGATGAAACATAGGGGTATGGGTGATATCCGAATCACAGCGATAAACTCGTCCAGGGGCAATTACTTTTAAAGGTGGCGTACCCTTTTCCATAACTCTAACCTGAACCGGTGATGTATGGGTTCTTAAAACCGTATGTGGGTCAAAATAAAAGGTATCATGCATCGCCCGCGCGGGATGATGCGCTGGAATATTTAAAGCTTCAAAATTGTGATAATCATCCTCAATTTCAGGACCTTCAACAACCTCAAAACCCACACCCTTAAAGATTTCCGTTATGCGTCGTAAAGTAATCGTTACGGGATGAATACCGCCAACGGACTGACTACGCCCCGGCAAACTCACATCAATTTTCTCTTGATTGAGTCGCTTGGCTAATTGCTCAGACTGCAGTGCACTTTTACGTGACTCCAATGCCGTCTGGAATTGTTCTTTAGAATGATTAATTGCCTGCCCAACGATGGGACGCTGCTCAGCGTCCAACTTACCCAATGCCTTCATCTGCTGAGTAAATTCGCCTTTTTTACCTAAATACCGAACCCTAATCTGATCCAGTTCCTTTAGGTCTTGAGCGTCTGAAACCAAAGCTAAAGCCTCGATTAAAACTTGTTCTCGGGTCACTGACACACCCTGCTCCCCAATAAATTATACGGTAAGGAAATAGCCTTTTTCTAAAAATTAAAAACACCCGTTCCTAAAATTAAAAACAGGTGCTATTAGTCTGTTGCTATAAATTTTCCTGTGCTAGCTTTGCTAGTTCAGCAAACGTCTCGCTGTCATGTACCGCGATATCCGCTAATACTTTACGATCAATTGCAACATTGGCCTTACTTAAACCATTCATAAAGCGACTGTAAGACAACCCACATTCGCGTGCGGCCGCATTAATACGGACGATCCAAAGCGCTCTAAATTGACGTTTACGCTGTTTACGATCTCGGTAAGCATATTGGCCGGCTTTAATAACTGCCTGCTTAGCAACGCGATAAACCCGACTCCGCGCACCGTAATAACCTTTTGCCTGTTTTAATATCTTTTTGTGCCTTGCTCTCGCGGTGACACCTCTTTTTACTCTTGCCATAACCTATTCCTGTATCCTAAAAATCAACTGTAAGGCATCATGCGCGCTGCACTGCGCACATCTGATGCATGAAGGGTTGCTGCTTTACGCAACTGTCTTTTCCGCTTCGTGCTCTTTTTAGTCAGGATATGACGTCGATGTGATTGTCCACATTTGAAACCACCAGAGCCCGTACGTTTAAAACGCTTTGCCGCTCCCCGGTTCGTTTTTATTTTTGGCATTTGTTTTTACTCCAACTTTTAAATTTAAATTAATTAATCCCTGTAACTTATCTCCAGGTAGGCAAAATGCATGGCCCGACTGGAGTTGTAACCACCTCAAGTGATCAATACCGACAGATCCTCTGCCGGTAGACTATGGCGTTAACCATAATTTATTGCACTAACACTCGCTAAAAGCGAGTCTTACTACTATTTCTTTTTCAAAGCCGACATCACCATGACCATTTGCCGACCTTCCATTTTGGGAAACTGTTCGACTTCGGCCAACGCAAGCAAATCTTTCTCTATGCGCTTAAGCAAGGTCATGCCAATTTCACGATGTGCCATTTCTCGGCCTCTAAATCGCACGGTGATTTTAGTTTTATTTCCTTCACCCAAGAATTTAGTCAAACTTTTGAGTTTAACTTGATAATCACCTTCTTCAGTTCCTGGGCGAAATTTAATTTCCTTCACCTGAATCTGTTTCTGCTTCTTCTTTGCCGCTTGTTGTTTTTTGTTCAGTTCAAATTGAAACTTCCCAAAATCCATAATTCGGCATACTGGAGGATCTGCATTGGGAGAAATCTCAACTAAATCTAAGCCTGCGATTGCCGCGAGTTCCTTTCCTTCCTTCAAACTCACAACACCCGCTTGTTCACCATCTGCCCCTATTAATCTAATACGACGCGCCGTAATTTCATTATTCAGCCGTTCAGTCTTTTTTGCAGCGATATGCTTATCCCCCTATATTCTTATTTTTTAAATACAATTGCTTCTTGAACCCTGTCAACAAAGTCATTTACTGTAAAACTCCCCAGATCTTCTCCACTCTGCGTCCTTACCGTTACTTGCTGATTTTCTAACTCTTTATCACCTATAATTAGAAGATAGGGAACTCTCTGCATTGAGTGCTCGCGAATTTTAAAGCCTATCTTCTCATTTCTCAAGTCAATTTTAACTCTAACATCTTGTTTTTTCAGAGTTTGCTCAACTTCTTGGGCAAATTCATCATGTCGACCGGCAATATTAAGGACAACCACTTGCACCGGCGCCAACCAAACCGGCAACGTTCCAGCGTGTTGTTCAATCAAAATACCAATAAATCGTTCTAAAGAACCTAAGATCGCGCGATGCAACATAACCGGCACTTGCTTACTGCCGTCTTCCGCGATATAAGTAGCCCCGAGGCGCCCAGGCATTGAAAAATCAACCTGAATAGTCCCACACTGCCAAACACGACCTATGCAGTCTTTAAGCGAAAATTCGATCTTGGGACCATAGAAGGCGCCCTCACCAGGCAATAGTTCCCAATCCAGTTGTTTATTGTTCAGAGCCAATTCCAACGCCTGTTCGGCCTTGTCCCACACCGCATCATCACCTACCCTATTTTCCGGTCGGGTCGACAATTTAACCAAAACATCATCAAAGCCAAAATCTTTATAAACCGCAAATAACAAGTCAATAAAGTCAGAAACCTCGTCCTGAATCTGATCCTCGGTACAGAAAATATGTGCATCATCCTGTACAAAATTTCTGACCCGCATTAAACCATGCAAGGTTCCAGAAGGTTCGTTTCGGTGACACGAACCAAACTCAGCCATTCTGATCGGTAAATCGCGATAGCTTTTTAGTCCCTGATTATAAATCTGAACATGACACGGGCAATTCATCGGTTTAATCGCATAATCACGATTTTCCGAATGCGTAGTAAAAATCATGTCACCAAACTTATCCCAATGACCCGATTTTTCCCAAAGTGAGCGATCAACAACCTGCGGTGTTTTCACTTCACCATAGCCGTGGAGACGTAACTGTTCACGAATATATTGCTCAATCGCCTGATAAATAGTCCATCCATTCTCATGCCAAAACACCATGCCCGGTGCTTCTTCTTGCGAATGAAATAAATCTAATTGCTTTCCTAAACGACGATGATCTCGTTTTTCCGCTTCTTGTAACCGGTGTAAATAATCTTTCAGTGCTTTCTTATCTGACCACGCGGTACCGTATATCCGTTGCAGCATTTCATTGTCTGAATTACCACGCCAATAAGCCCCGGCAATCTTCATTAACTTAAAAGCCTTTAATTTACCGGTGCTCGGGACATGAGGTCCTCGGCATAAATCGGTGAAATCACCCTGCGTATAAAGCGACAAGGCTTCATTAGCCGGAATACTTGCAATAATTTCAGCCTTATAATCTTCTGCAATACTTCGAAAAAAGGTCACCGCATCATCTCGTGACTTAACGTCACGCGTTACGGGATAGTCTTTGGCGACTAATTCGGCCATCTTTTTTTCTATTTTCAGCAAGTCCTCAGGGGTAAAGGGACGTTCAAAAGAGAAGTCATAAAAAAAACCATTCTCAATAACCGGTCCAATTGTGACCTGTGCGCTGGGAAATAACTGTTTAACCGCCTGTGCCAGCAAATGCGCTGTCGAATGGCGTATAACCTCAACACCTTCGTCATCTTTGGCAGTAATGAGCTGCAAGGTCGCATCTTGCTCTATAACTGTTGACGCATCAACGAGAGCACCATCGATTTTACCGGCTAATGTTGCCTTAGCCAGACCTCTTCCAATCGACTGGGCGACCTCCATAACGGTAACAGCCCCATTAAAAGGACGCTTCGAACCATCGGGCAAAGTTATAACTGGCATATTGCTTAAAATACTCTCTTAAATCTTTTATAAAAAAGCACCGCAAAGCGATGCTTTCATAATTTTCTGGTAGGCGCGAGTGGATTCGAACCACCGACCCCCACCATGTCAAGGTGGTGCTCTAACCAACTGAGCTACGCGCCTAAATCCTTATACTGAATTTAACCATTTATATTAGCAAAAAACCACCCCGTACGCAATATCAAATCAACAACCCCTTATTTAGAGTTTCAATTTGATCCCGAACGCTCGCTGCCTCTTCAAATTCAAGATTCTTAGCATAATTATACATTTCATCCTCTAATTTCTTTATTTTGCGGCTAATTTCCTGCGGCGTGTACACCTTCCCCCCCTCTTGAGCGTCGGAAACCGAAGTGACTCTTTTACCGTTCACCGTACCAGAACCCGGTATGGACAGTTCTAAAATATCAGCCACCGACTTAAAAATGGATCGCGGAGTAATGCCATGGGCGGCATTGTAACTTTTTTGTTTTTCGCGACGACGTTCAGTCTCATTAATCGCTTGCTGCATCGAACGGGTGATTTTGTCACCGTAAAGAATAGCCTGACCATTAACATTTCGGGCCGCGCGGCCAATGGTTTGAACCAATGATGTTATCGACCGCAAAAAGCCTTCTTTATCTGCATCTAAAATAGCAACCAACGACACCTCAGGAAGATCTAAACCCTCTCTTAATAAGTTAATGCCCACCAAAACATCAAACTTACCCAATCGTAAATCTTGAATAATCTCAACCCGTTCAACGGTATCCACATCAGAGTGCAAATAACGCACCCTGACACCATGCTCCTGCAAATAATCGGTTAAATCTTCCGACATCCGCTTAGTTAAAGTTGTCACTAAAACACGCTCACCCTTATCTGCACGCTTATTAATTTCAGATAAAACATCATCTACCTGCGTTGTGGCCGGCCGCACCTCAACAACCGGGTCTAATAAACCGGTCGGTCGCACCACCTGTTCCACCACCTTCCCGGAATGTTCATGTTCATACGGCCCTGGGGTTGCTGAAACATAAATTTTTTGTGATGATCGTAATTCAAACTCTTCGAACTTTAACGGCCTGTTATCCAATGCTGACGGTAAACGAAACCCATATTCAACCAAGGTTTCCTTACGCGAACGATCACCCTTGTACATTGCCCCTAACTGCGGAATCGTAACATGGCTCTCATCCACCACCACTAAGGCATTTTTCGGCAAATAATCAAACATAGTCGGTGGTGACTCACCGTCTTCCCGGCCCGACAAATACCGTGAATAATTCTCAATGCCAGAGCAATAGCCCACTTCCAATATCATTTCAATATCAAAAAGTGTTCGCTGCTCAAGGCGCTGTGCCTCGACTAATTTATTAAGCGAACGTAATTCCTCTAGTCGGACTTTTAACTCCTCTTTAATCTTCTCTATTGCTGTGAGTAGTGTTTGCCGTGGTGTTACGTAGTGGCTCTTAGGGTAAACCGTATAACGGGCCACCCGCGACATAATTTCACCGGTTAAAGGATCAAACAATGAGATACGTTCAATTTCATCATCAAATAATTCAATGCGTAATGCATCTTGGTCAGATTCTGCTGGAAAAACATCAATCACATCGCCCCGCACCCGATACGTTGCCCGGCGCAATTCAATATCATTGCGGGTGTATTGCATATCCGTCAAGCGCCGAAGGATATCTCGCTGCTTAATCATATCCCCACGCACTAAATGCAAAACCATCTTAAAATAAGATTCTGGCTCGCCTAACCCATAAATAGCCGAAACTGTGGCGACAACAATGGTATCGGCTCGTTCTATTAGAGCTTTTGTTGCCGATAAACGCATCTGCTCAATATGCTCATTCAACGAGGCATCTTTATCGATAAAAGTATCCGATGCCGGCACATACGCTTCCGGTTGATAGTAGTCGTAATAAGAAACAAAATACTCAACGCTATTGTTCGGAAAAAACTCTTTCATTTCACCGTATAATTGGGCTGCCAGTGTTTTATTAGGCGCCAGAATCATGGTAGCACGTTGTGTTTTCTGAATAACATTAGCGATAGTGAATGTCTTACCCGAACCGGTCACGCCTAACAGAGACTGATGCACTTCACCGTCAGACAACCCCGCT
>DTSI01000005.1:0-2482 GCA_012965425.1 Methylococcaceae bacterium | reverse complement strand
CAGCAATAGCTTCCGGCTGATCACCGGCCGGCTCAAAACGACTGTGAATCTTAAACGCCTTTTTCATCTAAAAACCCATCTTTAATCCATATTTATTAATTTAAGATTTTAGCAAGTGTTACGACTTAGCGTATAATTGATTAGTTTAAACTAAGCAATACTAAAGATTTCATGAATATTACCCTTTCTGATCGTGTCAACTCTGTTAAGCCATCACCCACATTGGCTATTACTGCCCGTGCCGCAAAACTTCGTGCCAACGGAAAAGATATTATTAGTTTAGGCGCCGGCGAGCCTGACTTTGACACCCCAGAACATATCAAAAAGGCCGCCATTAAAGCACTGGCCGAAGGCTTCACGAAATATACGCCGGTGGATGGCACACCGTCACTCAAAAGCACGATTATTAAAAAATTTGAAGCCGACAACGGTCTGCACTACGAAGATGACCAAATTTTGGTCTCCTGCGGGGGTAAACAAAGTTTCTTCAATCTAGCCCAAGCGCTCCTTAACCCCGGCGATGAAGTCATTATTCTAAGCCCTTACTGGGTCTCTTACCCTGACATGGTCTTATTGGCACAGGGCAAGCCGGTGTTCATCACCACCACGCAGGACCAGCAATTCAAAATAAATCCCGAACAATTACGTGCGGCACTCACCCGCAACACCCGCTTGTTTGTCATTAACAGCCCATCAAATCCAACGGGTGTCACTTATACAATAGCTGAGTTAAAAGCCTTAGCCGACGTTCTGGAAGACTACCCTAATGTTATTATTGCCACCGATGATATGTATGAGCATATAATCTGGGAAAAGGGTCGTTTTGTAAATATTCTCAACGCAGCCCCTGAACTGTACCCTCGAACGGTCGTTCTTAACGGTGTTTCTAAGGCTTATTCGATGACTGGTTGGCGCATTGGGTATGCCGGTGGACCGAGAGAAATCATCCAGGCTATGAAAAAAATCCAGTCTCAAAGCACCTCTAATCCCACTTCTATTTCTCAGGTAGCTGCTGAAGCAGCCATATCAGGCAACCAAGACTGCATGCAAACACGGTTATTTGAATTCAAAAAACGCCATGATTATGTCGTTAAAATGCTCAACCAAATACCGGGTATTGACTGTCTAGCAACAGACGGAACTTTTTATGTTTTCCCCGATGTCAGTAAAGCCATTGCTCGATTAAATAACATCGAAAATGATATCGATTTTGCCGAACACCTCATTATTAACGCCGGTGTTGCTGTCGTCCCAGGCTCTGCATTTGGCTGCTCTAATCATATTAGAATTTCTATAGCCACCAGCATGGAAAATCTTGAAAATGCCATTAAACGAATAGGCCTTGCACTTTAAAAGCGCCACTTTTTCAAGCAGAACGCCCCAGTTAACCGCCTTGTTAATAATTGCTTAATCGGGCAATGGGGCTCACCGACAACTCTTTACCAACCCGCGTAATCTGGCTGTCGATCCCATAAACACGTGCAATATTATGCTGACTTAAAACCGCCTCTGGCGAACCTTCACAAAACAGCGCCCCGTCATTCAGCAAATAAATTCGGTCACAAAACCGAGCCGCTAAACTCAAATCATGCAACACCACCACCGCCGCCTTCTCCCCTTTAGCATGCGCTCGAAGTAACTCCATTACATGCAACTGGTGATAAGGATCTAATGTCGCAACCGGCTCATCGGCAAAAATAACTTCGGGCTCTCCAGCAAGCACACGCGCCATCATGACTAAGGCTTGCTCACCGCCTGACAACGTGGTGACGATACGGTTACGATGAATAAGCGTTTCCGTTAACTCCATTGCTCGGATCACTTTCGCCTGATCTTGATCACTGGATTGCTGCCACCATTTTTGGAAAGGAAGTCGGCCGAGCGCAATCATTTTTTCAACTTCGATCGGCCAATATGCTTTTGCGCCTTGCACCAAATAGCTCATTTTTTGTGCGCGCTCATGCACAGATAACGCAGAAATAGATTTTAAAGAGCCCGAAACAACCAAAGAGACACTGCCGTCGGAGGGTGCATCAACACCGCTAAGGAGTCTCAATAACGTACTTTTACCGGCACCATTGGGTCCGATCAAGCCAACCAACTCCCCTTGATTAACAGTCACATTCACCGCACGTAATAACGTAGCTCCCTCAGCAACAGTAAAGGTAAGTTGCTGCCCCGTTAAAAGTAACGATTCATCGTTCAATGCCGGACTTAACCCCATACGTTTCGATTTTTTAAAATTAAATACAAAAAGAACGGCCCCCCCACCAACGACGTTATAACGCCTAACTTTAGCTCACCACCGCTTGATAATACCTGAACTGCAACATCGGATAACAGCAACAATACGGCACCCCCTAAAGCACTCACGCCAAGCAATCGCTGCGGATCATAACGAACTAACGGCCTGAGCAAATGCGGTATGACCAAACCAATAAATCCAATGTTGCCACAAACAGAAACCGCCGCACCCACACGT
>DTSI01000004.1 GCA_012965425.1 Methylococcaceae bacterium | reverse complement strand
TTCGCAAAGGAGAGATGGCCGAGTGGCCGAAGGCGCACGCCTGGAAAGTGTGTATACGGCAACGTATCGAGGGTTCGAATCCCTCTCTCTCCGCCACCACACCCCTATCACCCCGTCCTAGAAAGTCTTACACCCCTAGCAAACACAGCTTTTACAGGCAAAAACTCATCCATAGCAATCTCTAATAATTCTTTGACATACCCCCACTGATAGGGGTACATGGACTGCATAAACTGGAGGTACCCCCCACAATGCCGTTAACGGATGTAAAAGCAAGAAACCTGAAACCTAAAGACAAGGACTACAAAATCTCCGATGAAAAAGGCTTGTTCTTGTTGGTAAAAAAGAATGGAAGCAAATATTGGCGGCTTAAATACCGTATAAATGGTTCCGAGAAATTGTTAGCTTTAGGGGTTTACCCCTTAATAAGGCTGAAACAAGCCCGAGAAAAACGTGACGACGCAAGAAAAAAAATTGCCGATGGGGTAGACCCCTCGTTAACCCGAAAACTTGAGAAAGCCGGAAGCGGCAAGAATACCTTTCAAGCTATTGCTGAAGAATTTTTGACTCAGAACACACATAAATGGAGTCCTTCACACAAGGCTCATCTTCAACAATGTTACGAACGTGATGTCTTCCCTTGGATTGGCTCAAGACCTTTAAAGGATTTAACTGCCCCTGAGGTTTTAAGTGTTTGCCGACGTATTGTTGACCGTGGAGCATTAGAAACTGCTGCCAGAACAAAACAATTTATCGGGCAAGCAATCCGATACGGTGTCGCCACTGGGCGTGCTGAACGTGATGTAACACAAGACCTAAAGGGTGCATTACCATCCCCGGTTAAAACTCACTACCACGCAATTGTAGACGCTAAGGACTTACGGCAGTTACTCATAGATATGGACAACCACAAAGGTTCATTTGTTGTTAGAACGGCCCTACAACTACAACCCCTTATCTTTGCAAGACCGAGAAATCTAGTGAAAATGGAATGGTCAGAAATTGATATTAATAATGCGCAATGGGTAATACCGGCTGAGAAAATGAAAAAAGCAGACCGACATATCGTGCCGTTATGTAGACAAGCCATTGAGTTACTGAATGACATCAGGCCATTAACCGGAAGTGGTCAATATGTATTCGCTAGCGACCAAGGCGTAAACAAATCAGGCCATATCAGCCGAGAGACTCCAAGCGCAACGTTAAGACGCATGGGCTATAAAGGCAAACAAACAGCACATGGTTTCAGAACTACCGCCAGCACACTCTTACATAAACAAGGCTTTCATTCTGACATGATAGAACGGCAATTCTCTCACGCCGAAAGAAATTCAGTTAAGGCGGCCTACTGCCACGCTGAATATTTGCCAGAACGAAAAAAAATGATGCAAGTGTGGGCCGATTATTTGGACAATCTGAAAGCTGATAATGTCATTGTTGGTGATTTCAGAATGACTCAATAACCACCTTGCTATAATAAATTTCGGGCTAGGTTTAGCGGCCGAATAGTAGGAATCATTACCCTACCCGCCCGATTCTTTTCAGTAATGATGCATCTTAATGGAGTGCTTATGGATTCTAAAGAAGAAGTAGAAACGGAAGAACGCAAAGACCGTACAGATGATTTTTTGAGCCTAAGAGGCAATAAACTTGATGATTTCAATTACCTTGATGCCATTGAGGATGAAATACTAAGGACCGAAGAATACCTATACTTTTCCATGGACAAAATATTTAACAGCAACCAAAGCCAAATAAAGAGGTTCACTGACAAAACCTTAAGTTCAACTTCACTGATAATAGCAAGCCATATTGATCTATATAAGACTAGAGAACCCTCTAATGAACTACGTATAAACGACCCTCACTATCTAGAAAAATTGAAAGCAATTCCTGGACTTGAAAAAGCCAATCATGAGATGAGCAAACTAGAAGAACCATTATTAAGCCAGGCTGTTCTTTCCTTAGCACTTACAAAAGTAAATTTTTTGTCGGGTAACATTGTCAATGCACTATCTTGCTTATCATTGGCTAACACATCCCTAGGTGCAGTAGGATTTAAAAACAAAACCGCCAAAGAAAGCGAGTTAGACAGTATCCATACAAGAATACTCTCGGCAGAGTTTGGAAAAGAAGGTGGGGCTAAAAAAAATAAGCATTTTAAGGAATTACGCCTCCAATTTGTAAAAGCCTACCAAGATGGGGAATGGGCAAGTAAGGACAGTGCTAATGAAATACTCTATAAAAGACTTGGGATAACCAATGTTGAAATGTGCACGACCAGGAAATGGCTTGTCAACGTGAATACTAAATAAAGAACCTTACTGATTAGTATGCACCTAACCACTAGCTAGCACCTACCCCCCCTACTTGCATAGACCCCCTCATTGTTCCCTGATTTACTACCCCTGTCTTTAACAACAGCAGGAGTTGCACATGAATACTACATTTCTAAAACTTCCCGACGTATGCAAAAAAACAGGGCTTTCACGCTCTACGGTTTATAAACAAATAAAAGCCGGTAAATTTCCAAAGCAAATCAAACTGACCGAACACTCAAGTGCATGGATTGCCTCAGAAATACAAACATGGGCTGATGATGTTATTGCAAATCGCGATTCAGCAGTGGGTCTTTGAGGTCATCATGGAGCAAAATAAAAGATCTAGAATACTATTTGAAACCATCGATAATTTGGCCTGCAAGCCTGGATTAAGAAGCAAAATAGACGCGAAATGCTGTGAATGCATCTATGACCCCTACCAAGAGGGAACATGGCGAATTCAAGTTGATAATTGCACCAGTATGACTTGCCCATTGTATTGGGTACGAGCAAAATCATTTCGTAAAAAAGATAGTTAACTCATGAATAATATTTTGAGTTACTTCAGTTCATTTTCGTAAATGTCTAAGCAAAAAGAAAAACTACCTTTTGATAAAATTGGCGGCGTAATTATGATTAACAAGCGTCTTCTTGATAGCGAAGTTTTCTTAACAATGCCTCCTCAAGCCAATAAACTATTCCTTTTACTGCACTCTCAGTGGCGGCCTCATAAACCTGTGGGTTATGGTGTCAGAGAAGCTGCTGCAAAAATAGGCTGTACACAAAACACAGCAGCCAAATCTTTTCAGGTGTTAGAAGGCCGTGGGTTCATTATTTGTGAGGACGAGTCAGTTTTTCATAGTAAAAATGGCAGTCGCGCCAGGGAGTGGCGACTAACCTGGATGCCATACACTTGGGATAGATATGCTAAGCCGCCGTCAAATGAGTGGGAAAAATGGAACGATAAAAAT
The DNA here is from genome assembly GCA_012965425.1 of Methylococcaceae bacterium. Classification (GTDB taxonomy): domain Bacteria; phylum Pseudomonadota; class Gammaproteobacteria; order Methylococcales; family Methylomonadaceae; genus OPU3-GD-OMZ. The sequence goes on along the minus strand of DTSI01000004.1, from coordinate 2,853 downwards.
AAGTTAACCGTATCAAAATGTAGTACGCAAAAGGGAATAGCGTCACCTATTTTGAGACGCTAATTGATTAACAAGCGACTAGCGTACTCTGTTTTGAGACACAAACGCTGTTTTTTACCCCTCTAGCGTACCTCATTTTGATACACACCTACATATACCACTACCCATGAGTACCTGAGGCATTCTACTTTAGAGTACCTTTACGGCAGGACTATTGGGGAGTGGTTTGGGGTCATCCGTTATATTAATAGTAATCTTCGGCCATTCTGCTGGTTCGTCAGTAAAATGCTCAACAGCTTTTCGCTTAGGGTAAACGTACTGCGCTAACTCTTTAGCCATCTGACCGGCTAATGCATAATTCTCATCAGCCATCGCTTGTTGTGAAATCTTAACCATGGTCGTTATCGGGTCATAGTCCAGTGTGCTGATTTGCTCTAGGACCTCGAGAGTTTTCTTGTTCGGTGTACCTTTTTTCCGGCCACCAGTTCTTGGTCTAGTTGTTCGTCCCATTTGACATCCTGTTGAGGGTATATAGTGCTTGTCAGTATAGTATCAATACGCACAGGGAATGACGTGTAATTTTTATAGGTCGATATAGCAGATTTTAATTGGGGAAGAAGTATGAAATATATTGCAAAAAATTAGTGTCTTACTCAGCCTTGCTTGCACCGAATTAGTCTCTTTCTGTCGTGGCACACCGTTGCATGCTATGCGCCTATTTGATTAACACTCCTGCGAAACCAAAAGCCTACGCCAAACTTCTAGACGTTATTAAACCCTCACTCCATATCTTCATAAAATGAAGATTGTTATAAGCGATACAACTTATCTTATTTTATCAAAAGCAGAACTGAATAACTTACCTGTACCCCGTCAACGCCATGTGGACCAATTAGTCAAATTGCCTAAGAGATACTTTTAGTTCATTGTTAACTTTACAGAGGAAACAATGATGAAAGAAAAAACAAGTGTAGAAAAGACCGTGCGCGATATCCGTCGGCACACTCGTAAACAATACTCAGCCGAAGAAAAGATTCGTATTGTACTGGAGGGTCTGCGAGGAGAAGATAGCATTGCTGAGTTGTGTCGACGAGAAGGTATTAATCCTAATGTTTATTACCGCTGGTCAAAGGACTTTATGGAAGCGGGTAAAAAGCGCCTGTCAGGCGATGTGATCCGTGAAGCGACGTCAGATGAAGTCAAAGCTTTACGATCTGAAACAGCGGCGCTTAAAGAGACCCTGGGTGAAATGGTTCTGGAAAACCGTCTACTCAAAAAAAGCGTACTCGGGGATGGGGAGGCCGATACATGAGATATTCAGCTACTGAGAAATATGAAATCATTCAATTGGTACAGCACTCAGACTTATCTGTTCGACAAACGTTAGCGCGGTTGGCTATTCACAAATCAACCTTTTACAACTGGCTGAAGCGTTATGAAGACAGAGGTTTTGATGGTCTGGGGGATAAGAAGCCATTACCCCAAGTGGTTTGGAATAGGATTGCAGAAACGCATTGTGAGGCCATTATTGATTTGGCATTGGATCAACCAGAACTTTCGCCTCGAGAACTGGCATTCACTTATACCGATGATAAGGCCTATTTTGTTTCGGAATCGACAGTTTATCGGCTATTGAAAGCACAGGATCTCATTACTAGTCCTGCGTATATTTTGATGATTGCTAGCGCTAAATTTCAGAATCCCACGGTCCGTGTTAATGAAATGTGGCAAACGGACTTCACCTACTTCAAGATTGTAGGCTGGGGTTGGTATTATTTATCAACGGTGTTAGATGATTACTCACGTTTTATTGTATCCTGGCGGTTATGCAAAACCATGAGTGCCACGGATGTATCCGATACGCTTGATGATGCCTTGCGCTTTACCGGTCTTGATACGATCAAGGTCAATCATAAACCCCGCTTATTGAGTGATAACGGTCCTTGTTATATTTCCGGTGAGTTAGCTGACTATTTGGAAGAGAATGGGATGACCCATACGCGTGGGCGTCCGTATCACCCCCAGACTCAGGGCAAGATAGAACGTTGGCATCGCTCCATGAAAAATAAAATCTTGTTAAATAACTATTATTTTCCCTGCGAACTTGAGGAGCAATTGCAGCGCTTTGTTCATTATTACAATCATGAGCGTTATCATGAATCTTTGAATAATCTAACGCCCGCAGATGTATTTTATGGCCGTGATACGGAAATACTCAATCAACGGGAAATAATTAAACAAAACACGTTGGCTATGCGTAAGCAATTACATTACGATAAACAACACAACCCAATGAACTAATCTGTCTCTTAAATCAGGCAGCTAATAGTCCAAAATGTTTTGACGACATACAATTATAACGTCCTAGAGCGGCAACCCAGAACGCTACTCTAGGCGACTGGTTAGCATCTTTACCGGACCAGTTACCCAGATACTCATCAGCCAGTTGACTTAACGTTAGACTCGACCCTTTACAGCCTAAAGCCTCCATCAATTCGAAATCGGCTTCAATGCGTTTAGCCCAGATTCGAGCATCGGTCTTACGAGTGAATGTTTTTATCTTGAGGTTTTTGCCGTTCTTTTTAACGTGCGCCTTGTACTTAAAGCCAGAACGAGTAGGGATTTTTGCTATTGTGATTGCCATGACAGTCACCAACTATTAGAGTTTATGAACTGACCAAGTAACCGATATGGTAACCGAAGCGGTCAGACTAATAGTTGAGCCATTAATAGCGTAAGAACGAAATCCTTATTATTCAACAGCATGGCAGAGTAAACATGGTGGGTCGTGCGAGATTCGAACTCGCGACCATCGCATTAAAAGTGCGGTGCTCTACCAGCTGAGCTAACGAC
>DTSI01000003.1:12108-19724 GCA_012965425.1 Methylococcaceae bacterium | reverse complement strand
AACGATTAGCCACCAGTGTGGAAGTGGGTCCTGTCATGCTGTCTACAACATCGAACAACATGATGCCCAATTTCAAGGTTATGAACTGCAATTAATGATGCCTTTATTTGAAGTGGGTGTGAATCACGTGGATGCTGAGTTTTTCAGTGACTATGTCCGGGGTCAATTTTATGATCACGGTGATATTCCACGCTTGCCGCCACTGCGTTATGGTTTTCAATTAACATGGCATCATCCGGATTTAATGGCTAATATTCGCTTGACTCGAGCCGAACGTCAAGAGCGACCGGGAAATCATGAAACTCAAACGGATGGTTATTGGCTACTTAACTCAGGGGCGAATATGACTCTCGCAGAAGATGCACAATCACGGTTAGTTTTTTATGCTAATGCTAAAAATCTTCTCAATCAGACCATTCGTCAGTCCGTGTCGTATTTAAGAAATATAGCACCGCAGCAAGGGCGGGGGTTTGAATTTGGGATGCGGGCGGAATTTTAAAAAAAGGCTCCGGCCAACAATTGTCAGCGAGGCCCTTTCTTAATAACACCCTTGTTAAACCTTAGGGGAGTGTTAATCTAAAACCTGAGTCCTTTAATGCTGCAGATATTATAAGAGAACAAAGATGACAAAATTAGGTCTTTGAGAGGATTTTCTTAATTTGTGTTAAATGTCCTATTTTCGAGTGCGTCGTAGTCATTAAAAAAGGCATTAATTTTAACGACTAGGCTTTCTACCCCTTTGTAGGTTAATTTTTTTTGAGGGCCTTTAACTTCAACAACCCAACGTTCGCTGAGTTTTCCGGATTTTGCCTCAACGAGTTGCACAATAAGATAAGCAAATAAGAAACTGGGTTTGTGCAACCGTCCGACTAAAATAAAATCTGCGTTATTCGCCCGTGCTAATTGAGCGGCCACATCGTGGTGATTAAATAGATAGCCAACACCGCTATCCATAAATTGTTGTTGGTCTTTGCTGACCGGGATAATGTGATACCCCGCCTGTTGTAATTGTGTTTCCAGCATGGGTTTAATCGCTGCAGTACGCTCAATTTCTGTTTTTATACGGGGTGCCAAGGTCAGATCTTTCAGTTCAAAGTCAAGGACGGCCAGTTTGGGCTGTCCTTGGGCAGGGCATGATAACCCTAAAAAAAACAACAGAAATAGGCGAATGATCATTTATTTATCTCTTTTAAAGGGGGACTCTATTGCGCTCGACAGTAATAACCGAATCTCAACGCAGATTAATGTTTTAAAGTAACACCTGTGAGAAAAAAGGTCATGTATTCGCTTAAATAAGGCTTTAAAACGGTATTATCTAGAGAAAAAATATAATTTTATTTTTATGCTTTTAAATTCATGACAAAATAGCGGGATTTTAATAGAAAAATGTGAATAGCTCGATGGATGAATTTCAACGGATTAACCGCTTACCCCCTTATGTTTTTAACATCGTTAATGAATTAAAAGCAAAAGCCCGTGCAGCCGGGGAAGATATTATTGATTTTGGGATGGGAAATCCAGATCAACCCACGCCGCAACATATAGTTGACAAACTGGTTGAAGCGACGCACCGTAATGATACTCATCGATATTCAATATCAAAAGGTATTCCGCGGTTACGAAAAGCGATTTGTCAGTGGTATAAAAACCGTTACGACGTGAACCTTGATCCTGAAACGGAGGCCATTGTCACGATTGGTTCAAAAGAAGGCTTGGCCCATTTGGCGTTAGCGACGTTAGGCCCGGGTGATGTGGTGATGGTTCCTAATCCGGCTTATCCTATTCACCCTTACGGTGTTGTTATTGCGGGTGCTGATTTACGTCACATTCGGATGGAAGACGGTGTGGACTTTTTTCAAGAGCTGGAAAATGCCATTATCGACTCTTGGCCTCGTCCTAAAATGTTGATTTTGAACTTTCCAGGAAATCCAACCACACAGTGTGTTGATTTGGAGTTTTTTGAGAAAGTTATTGTTATTGCACAAGAATATAAAATTTGGGTTGTTCATGATTTAGCGTATGCCGATATTGTTTTTGATGGTTATAAAGCGCCGTCAATTCTGCAAGTACCGGGTGCTAAAGAGCTTGCTGTTGAGTTTTTCTCACTGTCCAAGAGCTATAATATGCCCGGGTGGCGTGTTGGCTTTATGTGTGGTAATCCAGAACTTGTGGCCGCGTTAACACGGATTAAGTCATATCTTGATTATGGCATGTTTACCCCGATACAAGTCGCTGCGATTACCGCGCTGGAAGGACCGCAAGATTGTGTGGCTGACATTTGTGAGATGTATCGTAAACGACGTGATGTTTTATGTGATGGTCTGAATGCTATTGGTTGGAAAGTTGAAAAACCAAAGGCAACGATGTTTGTCTGGGCACCTATCCCGGAGCAATTTAAGGCCATGGGCTCGATTGAGTTTTCCAAAAAGTTACTCATCGAAAGCAAAGTGGCCGTATCGCCAGGGATTGGTTTTGGTCAATACGGTGATCAGTTTGTTCGTTTTAGCCTGATCGAGAATGAACACCGGACTCGCCAAGCTATGCGCGGTATTCGTGATATGCTCAAAGGTAACAACAAGGTATAATGATTCGTTTTTTAACGTACGCTTTTGGTTGAAAGTGTTAATTTAAGTGGAGCTTGATTTGGATCCTGTAAGAGTAGGCTTGTTAGGTTTGGGAACGGTTGGCGGCGGTACGGTTAATGTTCTAACCCGTAATGCTGAGGAGATAACCCGACGTGTCGGTTGCGCCATTAAAGTTACCCATGCATCGGCTAAAGACCTTTCCCGTGAGCGGATCTGTGATACCTCAGCGATTGAATTAACGACGGACTCTTTTGCCATTGTTAATAATGATGAAATTGATGTTGTTGTTGAGTTGATAGGGGGAGATACCCTAGCTAAAGATTTGGTGATTGCCGCGATTAATAATGGTAAACATGTGGTGACTGCTAATAAAGCACTGATTGCCTTGCACGGTACTGAGATTTTTTCCTTAGCGCAGGAAAAAGGGGTTATGGTGTTGTTTGAAGCCGCTGTTGCCGGTGGCATTCCCATTATCAAGGCGATTAGAGAAGGCTTGAGTGCGAATAAAATTGAATGGTTGGCGGGTATTATTAATGGCACCGGTAATTTTATTTTAACGGAGATGCGTGACAAGGGTCGTGATTTTGCTGATGTTTTGGCGGAAGCCCAAGCACTGGGTTACGCTGAAGCTGATCCAACCTTTGATGTTGAAGGTATTGATGCCGGCCATAAGTTAACTATTTTAGCCTCGATCGCTTTTGGAATTCCTTTGCAATTTGAGCGGCTTTATCATGAAGGGATTTCTGAAATTTCTCAGGAAGATGTGCAATACGCCGAAGAATTAGGGTATCGGATTAAACACTTAGGAATTGCGCGTAAAACCAATGCAGGCATTGAACTTCGCGTTCATCCGGCCTTAATTCCTGAGAAACGATTACTCGCTAATGTTGATGGGGTTTTGAATGCGGTTGTCGTTCAAGGGGATGCGGTAGGACCGACTCTTTATTATGGTCCGGGGGCGGGTGCTGAACCCACGGCATCGGCTGTAGTCGCTGATTTAATTGATGTCGTAAGAAATATTAATTGTGAACCTCAACATTTAATACCACACTTATCTTTTCAGTCATCATCATTGTCACAAGAGCCTATTTTGGCTATTGATTCGATTGTTGTGCCTTATTATTTACGGATAACTGTTGCTGATAACTTGGGGGTTTTAGCAGACGTAACCAATATTTTGTCATCACAAGGCATTAATATTGAAGCGCTGATTCAAAAAGAACCCCGTAAAGAAGGGACCGCAGTTGATGTGATTATTATCACGTCGAAAGCACTTGAGAGAAAACTTAACTACTCTATTGCAGAAATAGAGAATCTTGATACGGTTATCGGCAGTGTTAATCGTATTCGTTTAGAAACACTGGGATAAATCTATGGCATTCAGACCACGTTATACGGGCCTTATTGAACGATATCAAGAACGATTACCGTTTGGTGATGATGCGCGTATTATTAGCATTGGTGAAGGAAATACACCGCTTATTCAGTTGCAAAATATTCCTCGGGTGATAGGTAAAGAGGTCGAAATTTATGCAAAATTTGAAGGGCTAAATCCAACCGGCTCTTTTAAAGATCGCGGGATGACAACGGCGGTGACGCAAGCCGTTTCAGAAGGCAGCGAAGCTATTATTTGTGCCTCTACCGGTAATACCTCAGCATCGGCGGCAGCCTATGCGGTACGTGCCGGCATTAAGGCTTTTGTGATAATTCCAGACGGCAAAATTGCCCAAGGAAAACTAGCCCAAACCTTAATGTATGGCGCTAAGGTCATTCAAATTAAAGGTAACTTTGATGACGGTATGCGTTTGGTTAAAGAGGTAGTCGATCATGCGCCCGTTACGATTGTAAACTCTATTAATCCTTACCGAATTGAGGGCCAAAAAACGGCCGCTTTTGAAATTATCGATGAATTAGGAACCGTGCCGGATTATCATTGCTTACCCGTTGGTAATGCCGGCAATATAACGGCTTATTGGAAAGGTTATCAAGAATATTCAACGGATCAGGGCGCACTTAAGGCCGTCGTTAATAAACGACCTATCATGTGTGGTTATCAGGCTGCAGGCGCAACGCCTTTTACTTTAGGTTATATGGTTGATGAGCCTGAAACGGTTGCAACAGCAATTCGTATTGGTCATCCACAATCGTGGGATTCCGCATGGGCAGCAAAAGAACAATCCGGGGGTTGGTTCGACTGTTTTGAAGATGTGAAAATCCTCGAAGCCCAAAAAATGCTTTCTGCTTATGAAGGTGTTTTCTGCGAACCGGCATCTGCAACGTCTTTGGCAGGTGCCTTAAAAGATATTGCTTCCGGAAAAATCCCGGAAGGCAGCAAAATTGTCTGTACCCTGACCGGTAATGGTTTAAAAGATCCTGATACCGCTATTGCACAATCGGCTATAAAACCCAGCACGGTGGACGCGGAACTGGGGGCTGTAAAAAAAGCTATTCTTGATAGTTTATAAACAGTGTAACGGTGTTATTTTTTAGTGTTTAAGCCATTACCGACTAGAATTCGTAACGGCTTAACGGTATGTTGAAAAAGATAGTTCAACGTTCAGTTGACCGTCAACGAGATCAACTGGGTGATCTTGATCCGGTGTTAAGACGTATTTATCTCTCCCGCGGTATATACACACAAAAAGCACTGGATTATTCTTTAAAACAATTGCCTTCACCCTTGCTACTGTCAGGCATGGAGGCGATGATTGCAGCGTTACTCGCTGCACTTAAGGCTAATAAGAAAATCCTGATTCTCGCTGATTATGATGCGGATGGTGCCACCAGTTGCGCTGTCGCCATCAAAGGGCTACGCTTATTGGGTGCTCAACAGGTGAGCTATGTTGTACCGAATCGATTTGAATACGGTTATGGCTTAACCCCTGAAATTGTTGCTTTGGCTGCCCAGTCTGAACCGGATATTATTATTACGGTTGATAACGGTATTTCCAGCTTTGACGGTGTAGAGGCGGCAAGAAAAGCTGGCATCCAAGTTCTTATTACCGATCATCATTTACCGGGTATGACGTTACCGCCCGCACTGGCTATTGTTAATCCAAATTTAGACGGTGATGCCTTTCCCAGTAAGGCCTTAGCCGGTGTGGGTGTTATTTTCTATGTGTTACTAGCACTCCGGGCACAGTTACGGGCGATTCATTGGTTTTCTGAACAGCACCTTACAGAGCCTAATTTGGCACAGTTACTCGACCTGGTCGCTTTAGGGACGGTTGCTGATGTCGTTCCATTAGATTATGTGAATCGAATTTTAGTGTTCCAAGGGTTATCGCGTATTAAATCCGGCCATTGTTGTGCAGGGATTAACAGTCTGATTGAAATTTCAGGACGTAGCCAGAAAACACTGTCAGCAACTGACTTAGGGTTTGCAATTGCTCCTCGTCTTAATGCGGCAGGGCGCCTTGACGATATGGCGCTTGGCATAGAATGTTTATTGTCATCTGACCCGATTGAAAGTAAACAAATGGTGCAGCAATTAGATCAACTAAACAGTGAGCGTAAAGAAATAGAAGTACAGATGAAATCCAGTGCGATGGCAATTCTAGCGACTCTATCCGACGTTGAAGAAAACGCTACGCAATCTGCTGTTTGTTTATACGATCAACAGTGGCACCAAGGGGTTATTGGGATTTTGGCTTCTAGAATAAAAGATAAGATCAATAGGCCGGTGATTGCCTTTGCAAAAACTGATAATGGCCATCTGAAAGGGTCAGCACGGTCGATTTCGGAAATACATATACGCGATGTTTTAAATGACATTGCCACTGAAAACCCGTCGTTATTATCAAAATTTGGCGGCCATGCTATGGCTGCAGGGCTCACGATTAAAGCCTGCGATTTTGATCTTTTTACCAAGGCCTTTACTCAGCGAACGCAACAATTAATAGCTGATTTTGATTTAACGCCGGAAATTTATACCGATGGTCAATTAACTGAAGATTATTTGACACTCAATTTTACCGAATTAATCGCGGCAGCAGGTCCTTGGGGTCAAAAACATCCAGAACCTTTTTTTGACGGAATTTTTGATGTTTTACAAGTACGAATAGTCGGGGAAAGGCATTTAAAGTTTGTGTTACGTCTCCCTTTGGGGGCGAAACTCATAGATGCCATTTATTTCTTTGTCGACAAACCTGAATCTTGGTTGGGTGTACGTCAAATAAAGGCGGTCTATAAACTCGATACGAATGAATTTCGAGGGCAGCGAAATTTACAATTTATCTTGCAACATCTCATCAAAGTGACGTGACGTACGTTTGAATCGTTTCAAAAAGAAATGATTCTTTTGGCCGATTGATTAGAAGAATCAGCGGGGGCTGCTACTTGATTGTATTGTGTTATCAACGCATAATCAAAGATGACTTTATTTAGGTTGGTTAAATATGAGAGTTGTTGGTTTTTTGCTATTTTTACTTCTTATCTCGTGCTCTAAGGATACGGTTAAATATAACGCCAAGACTTATGACTGGTGTAACGAGATCATAGTGGATTTTGAACAAAAAAATAAATCTGGCTTGAGTGCCGAGACGTATCACTGGTGTACGATGTTGATGTCAGAAGCGGGAAAATCGAGAACTGTTAAGTCGCTCCCATCCGCACCCGTGACCGAAATGAAGGTCGATAATGAAGCCGAGGCAACTGGCGACTTAAGTCCTTTAGGTCTTTCAAAAGAAGAAATTGATTTTGAACCGAACAAGAATGTTAGCCCGGAAAGTATTAAAGTAGATTTAAATTCTAAAAAGGGGATTAATTCCAACCTCGCTAATCGCCTTGAACCGGATAAGCGTCAATCTGATTTTAGTAGTGAACAAGCTAAAATAAAGACAACACCTACCATTATGCAGTCTAAACCTGATTTGAAAGCAGCGGCTAAAGATCAATTCAATTTAGCGTTAAATTATTTTCATGGTCAAGGCGTGCAACAAGACTATATTAGTGCACATCTGTTACTGACACTTGCAGAAAGAAATGGCGAAGAAGATGCGGCTGATTATAAAATGGCAGTGACTGAAAGAA
>DTSI01000003.1:7124-12052 GCA_012965425.1 Methylococcaceae bacterium | reverse complement strand
CACGGACTCACAGAGATTCAGGACCTTGTAGAAGATCCTTTTAATTTAGGGTTAATGTATTTTCAAGGAAAAGGGGTTCCTCAAGATTATGTCATGGCACTCATGCTGTTTGATATTGCAGCGACTAGCGGCAATCAAGAGGCCTTGTATTATCGGGACGCTGTGTCAGCAAGAATGCAGTCTTCAGAAATTCGTCGGGCTGATGCATTAGTACTGGAGTGGTTTGCGCAACACCCTTAATAAGATTCACGGTTAATAAAAAAGTGTATGTTTTACTTTAAGAGCGGAACAGCACGCTTTGTAGGCCATTAAAAAAACCTAAACCGCGCTGTTCCTTGGACATTGAAAGATGATTTGTAGCCGCGTTATTTTGTAGTTTCTGTTTCAGTGGCGGCGGTTTCTTCAGCTTTTTTATCATCAATGGATTGGACTTTTAAGGGCTTATTATTTTCAGGATCATCGGTTGATGGCTCACTCACTAGAAAATCAACTTCAGCGGCATCACGTAAACCCGATAAATATTCTTTAACTTTTTGGCGTTGTAATACCGGTAAAAGCTGCTTTTTAATCGCTTCAAAAGTAGGGGCTTGTTTGGCTCTTGAATCTTCACGTAAAACAATGTGCCAACCAAAATCAGTTTTCACCGCCTGTTGACTGTATTGTCCATTGGCTAAGGCGATAACGGCTTCGGTAAAAGGGGGGACCATTTGTTGTGGAGAGAACCAGCCTAAATCACCGCCATTGACAGCAGAAGGTCCGGTTGAATTTTCCTGAGCAAGGGTTATAAAATCACCGCCTTCGTCAAGATGGGCTATTATTTTTTTAGCATCATCCTCAGTTTTAACCAAGATATGGCGAGCTTTGAATTCTTGGCCGCCACCGTTGGTCACTTGTTTGTCATATTCTGTTTTTAATTCGTCGTCTGTGATTTCATGTGTTTGTAAGAAATGGCGTAGTGCCGATTGTGAAAGGGTTGTGTTGGTTAATTCGCGAATTTTCTTAGCAACCTCAGGGTTATTCGCTAAGTTGAATTTTTTTGATTCATTGAGTAACAGTTTTCGCTGAATTAATTCTTCAATTAAATCTTTTTGTGAGAACTGCATACCCGGGGAGCGTTGTTGTATTTCTTGCTTTAACTTGGCCAGTGATTCTTTACTGATATAGGACCCATTAACAATAGCAACGGCATCACTTATATCAATGGCGGGTTCATCTTCAACTGGTTTTTTAAGATTATCACAAGCCGTGAGTAAACATGCTGATAGCAAAATGAGTAAAAAAGATTTCATTGTTTTTTCCTTATTTTTTTTCTTGTGGTGTTGATGCATCAATTCCTAGGGCATGAATTTCTTGTTTCATCATGTCGCCTAAGGCCTGATAAACTAACTGGTGGCGTTGAACGAGTGACTTTTCTGCAAAGGCTTCGGCGACGACAATCACGTGATAATGACCACCACCGGATTGCATTCCGGCATGGCCTGCATGGGCACTTGAATTATCAATGACTTCTAACTCAGTCGGGTTTAATGCCTCAGTAATTCGTGATTTTATTTCGGTAACACTCATTGTGGAAATACCTTCTTAAATGGTTTAACAATAACTTTTTCATAAACGCCTGCAGCGATATAAGGGTCTGAATCGGCCCATTCCTTAGCACTGGCCAGGCTGTCAAATTCTGCAACGACTAAGCTCCCGGTAAAGCCAGATGCACCGGGTGTCTCAGCATCAATGGCAGGGTGCGGACCGGCTAAAATAAGGTGTCCTAGATCTTGTAATTGTTCTAAGCGAGCCAAATGGGCAGGGCGGGCATTGAGCCTTTTTTCCAAACTATTTTCAATATCTTGACTAATAATGGCATACAACATGATTAACTCTCTTTTTCGTCTTTTGGTATATATTTAGCTAAATAGAGTGCTTGAATAATAATGAAAATAAAGGTCAGACCCAGCATTCCGAAAAGCTTGAAATTCACCCAAGTATCGGTATCAAAATTATTGATAACATATAAATTAACAAAACCGAGGGCGATAAAATAAAAACTCCATGCGAGGTTTAACCGTTTCCACACCGGTTGAGGCAGTTCGATATTACTGGCCATCATCCGTTCAACAAAAGGGCGCTTACCCAAAAATTGGCTACCTAAGAAAGCAATACCAAATAACCAGTTAATGATCGAAGGTTTAAGTTTAATAAATTGTTCATCTTGTAAATAAAGCGTTAAACCGCCCATGACGACAATCAGGATTAAGGTGATCCAGTGCATCATTTCAACTTTACGGTAACGAATCCAAGTGAAAGTGACTTGCAGAATGGTGGCGCCAATAGCTACGGCGGTGGCCATATAGATACCATAGAACTTAAAAGCACCAAAAAATAAAATGATCGGGAAAAAATCAAATAACAGTTTCATAATTGCTCAAAATAGAAAGTGACTTACGTTTAGATTAATGGGGTTAATTTAAACAAATTCAAGTCGTTTGTTTAGGGAAGTGTATCTTAGACGTTTCAGGTCCTTTACAGAAAACCCAACTGGCTTTTTCAATAAAATGGCTATTGTAATTATAACGCACTACATTGTATATGCTTATCCGTCTCATCTGATAAAATGATGTCATTTCACATCGGAGTTTTATCGTTATGCCAGATCAAGAACAACAAGTAGAATTAGAAGCGGCGGTTTTAAAAAGATTACTTCACCATTTACAAACCCATCCGGACGTACAAAATATTGAATTAATGAACTTGGCAGATTTTTGTCGAAACTGTTTAGCTAAATGGTATTTAGCCGCCGCAGAAGATAAAAATATAGCCCTTGATTATGATCAGGCCCGAGAATTTGTTTACGGAATGCCTTACAGTGAATGGAAAGAAAAACATCAGCAAGAAGCGACCCCTGAACAATTAGCGCTGTTTGAACTAAAACGATCACAAAAAAATAACAGTTAATAGTGATTCAACCCAGATCAGCTAAGGTGCATCTCAATCATGGATAAAGGATATACATTTAATACTGATTTTTCAGGCGTGTTAGGTGAGGACTATGACTTACTTAAACATATTTGTCCGACTGCTATTGAAATGAGCCATTTAGTGGGCTCAACGCTTAAGGGCTATACTCCGGCTCATCGTTGTTCTGCCGCTGCGCCGTTAACCGTGATTGAACTGGGCTGTGGGACTGGGATAACAACGCTGTCATTGTTGTCAGCACGTTCGGATATTTCGATTACCGCCGTTGATAATGAGCCAACCATGCTCAATCAAGCTAAAAAATCCCTTGCAGATTATGTTAACTCGGAGCGACTTTCGTTCCTCGACGAGGATGCGCTCAGTGCGTTATCAACGCTTCCCGATAACAGTGTGGATGTCATTGCCAGTGCTTATACCTTGCATAATTTTTTAAATGATTATCGTAACGAAGTGCTTAAACAGTGTTATCGGGTCTTAATACCGGGCGGTTTGTTTATTAATGGTGACCGTTATGGCCTTGATGATATTTCTGCGCATACCGCTTTAATTCAACAAGAGGTGAGTCAGTATTTTAAAGTTCTGACAGAACTCAATCGGATTGATTTACTGGAACATTGGATTGTTCATTTGTTTAGTGATGAGTCGCAAAATCATTGTATGCGAGAGTCCGTAGCCATTCGGCAGATGGTGGCTTGTGGTTTTACTCATCCAGTTGTCCAAGATAGAAATGATGTTAGTGCCTTATTAACAGCGTTGAAGGGGTAATTAATAAAACATTTGCTATTTAACATAATATGTATTATGCGCATAAATAGTTTGGGGTATGGCTTATGTTTCTTACTGGAAATAAAAAAACGCTCAATATTTCAAGACCCTGGACGATATAGAATGTTAGGGATCGCTATTTATAATCAAAATGTTTGTGGTATTCAGGGAGCTGTGATGGAAACGCAAGTAAAAAAATCGTTAGTAACTATTTTATTTGCTGCCATTATCATTAGTGTTTTGGCTGGATTTGCATCTCTTGGGTTTATTGAACTATTCAAATTTACCGAAACACAGTTACATTCAACCAGTCTCTATGAGATGTCTGATGCAGGTTCAGCCGACTATCTCGTAATTATAGTTCCTTTGCTTATCGGTGGTCTTCTCGTGGGCCTTCTAACGCATTATTTAATGCCCAATCATCGCAATGTGGGTTTTTCCGGTGTGCTTGAGGCCGTACATTGTAGAAAAGGGGTGATTTCTTTTCGTGAAGGCTTGGGGATCGGAATTGTTTCCGCGGTGTCTTTAGGGTCGGGTGCATCGGTGGGACGTTATGGGCCTGCCGTTCATCTGTGCGCTTCCATTGGCTCTTCGATCGCACATCGCCTTAAATTTTCAAATGAAGGTTGCCTTATTCTCTTGTCTTGTGGGGTTGCATCAGCAATAGCTACTTCCTTTCATGCACCTTTTGCCGGTGTTTTTTTTGCACATGAGTTGATTCTAAAGCACTATTCCATTCGTGCGTTTTCTGCGGTAACAATGAGTGCTGTAATTGGTAGGATTATCGGTGAAATATTTCGACAAGATCATTCTGAACTGACCTTGATTTTACATCATGCCCCCGTTTATAGCGATTATTTGTTGTGCGTTATTATCGGCGTGTTATCAGGACTTTTTTGTGTCCTGTTTATGAAAATGTTGATGCATTCACAAGCATTGACTATTAAATTAAAAATCGATAATCGGTTGAAACCCATGTGTGGCGCATTTTTTCTAGCCTTGATTTTCTGTGTTTATCCACAAGCGATGGGCGTGGGGACTTGGGCCGTACAATCCAGTTCAATCGGTGAATTAGGTTTTCAATTAGCAATTATTTTATTGTTTATGAAATTGTTGGCAACCTGTTTAAGCTTTGCTTTTGGTTTTAATGGCGGGGTTTTTGGACCGGTTGTTTTTATGGGCGCCATGATTGGAAA
>DTSI01000003.1:0-7114 GCA_012965425.1 Methylococcaceae bacterium | reverse complement strand
TCGCGGGGATTGCAGATATCAGTGGCCTTGCTATTAATTCTGATGGTCTCTATGCCGTGACCGGAATGGGGGCTATGGTTGCGTCACTTTTTGGTGCGCCTTTATCTGCCGTTATTATCGTATTGGAAATGACTGAGCATTTTGATGCGACGACTTTTGTGTTATCAGGTGTAACCGCCTCTTACCTATTAACCCGGCTATACTTCTCCCCTTCTTTATTTCATTACCAATTAGAAAAAAAAGGCATTCAATTGACTGAGGGGCAAGAAAAACAAATTATACGGACCACACCTATCAGCGAATGTATGACCACGCAATTTGTTTGTTGTCAGGTTAGCCAAACCGTGGCAGAAATTAAAAAAAGCTATTTAGAGGGTGAAGATGAAAATGATATCTATTTAGTCGATTCAAATCAAATTTTACAAGGTCGTGTCGATATGAAACGATTACTTCAAGCACATGATTCACTGACCGGGATGGATATTTTACAAACAGACGTTTTTAAATTTGAAAGTGCTGACTCGGTTGAATTAGCGTTTAATCGGTTGAAGGATTTTGTGGGGATTAGCGTACCAATTACCAAAGACAATAAATTAATCGGGATTACCAATGAAGGAATGCTTATTGAATTCTATCTCGAATCGTTAGATGAGGTACGCAATGTGGAACTTGGAATTGTAAAAAAATAATGGTTTTATTCGTCTTCATCTTCCGTTAAAAATCGTAATACTTCAATCTCGAAACCGAGGTTTAAGTCGTCAGACACTTTCTTTGAAATGGTTTGAGCTTTAATAATAGTGGTGGCTTCGTCTGTTTCAACTTTTTGATAAGACGTTCCTAACGTAAACATTTCTTTGCTAAACTCTGGTGGCATCCAGGTAAAAAAAACACCATTGAGTTTGGATTCAAAGCGCATAAATTCTTTAGCTTTGGGGGCCTTTTTTTTTAATTCAACAGTCAGTGAAACACCACCGTATTTTTCTTCAAAGACCTCTGTTTCTTTGGCGGCATCGATAAATGTTTTATCGAGATGGTTACGCATCTGCATGGCCATTCGTAGCCGGGTAATTTCTGAGCGGTGACTGTCATTGTCAAGAGCCTTGCATTCTTGATACTTTGAACGGACAATGGTTTTTGCTTGCTCAAGTTTATTTGCAGGTTTCTTACCAATTCCAAACATATTTTAAAGACCTACGTTGATTAGCTATATGAACTAGTTAATATAATGACAAATTTTTTATAAAAAATCTCTTAAAATAATTTTTAGTTGAGCCATCGATGCTTTCTGAATTTGGCAGACACGTGATTCAGTAAGTCCTAACACTTCGGCTATTTCTTTTAAATTTAGTTCATCCGAATAATACAAGGAGAAAATAAGTTGCTCTCTTTCGGAAAGTTGATCAATGGCTTTAATGAGTTCCTGACTTAGTACTTCTTTGTCAAGACTCTCAATTATGGTTAGACCGTTAAATAAGGGTTCAACGGAATGGTTATTCTCCGTTATATAATCAAGCGAAGTTGTTTGCAATGCATGATTTTTATGTTGTTGGGATTGTAGTTCATGTATAGACAAGCCCATATGGTCAGCAATCTCAGGTTCAGAAACAGCGCGGCCTAATGCTTGTTCGAGTTCATTTCGTGCTTGATTGACATCCCGTATACTTTTCATAACAGAACGCGGGAGATTACTGACACGGCGGACTTCATCAATCATGGCCCCTCTGATTCTGATTTTTGCAAATGCCTCAAACTGAACATTCTTTTGACGATCAAAGTTTTGATGTGCTTCTAATAAACCAATTAAACCGACCTGAATTAAATCATCCAGCTCAATATTAGAGGGTAGTCGTGCGGCAAGGTGGTTAGCAACCTGTTTTACTAAGGAGGAATATTGGATTAGTATTTGCGAATAATCAGTTCTTATCTGGCTATCCACATAGAGTGCTAAATCTCTCATTAATTATGTGATAGTTGCTGAAAGAAACGTTCAAAAAAGAATTCAATATCACCCCGTGGAATTGCCGGTGTTGGCCAGCTGGAAATATTTCTTGCAATTCGCATATAGGATAAACTGGCAGAGGCTCTTGGGTCTGAAGTGATAATCGGCGTTTGGTATCGGTTAGAAATGGTTATTTGCCGATCAAAAGGGACACTGCCTAAAAAGATTAAACCACCGCCTAAAAACCGGTCGACTGTTTTATTAATCTTTTCATATAAGATACGACCTTGATTAGCGCTATCAACCATATTTGCTATAAAAAATAAGTTGCTTATTCCGTGTTCATTCTTTAGAATTTTAATTAATGCATAGGCATCAGTAATTGACGATGGTTCGTCGGTCGCAATAATAACGACCTGGTGGGCAGCTTTTAGGAAATATAAAACACTACCAGAAATACCTGCAGCGGTATCAATGATTAAATAATCATAATCCTCCTCTAAGTCACTAAAAACTTGAATTAATAAACCAATATCGCGTTCCCCTAATTCGGTCATGTATTGAATACCTGAAGAAGATGGAATAATCTTAATGTTTTCAGGACCCGAAAGAAGGATTTCCGTTAATGACTTTTCACCGCTTAAAACGTGTGATAAGTTGAATTCAGGACGTAATCCGAGCATGACATTGATATTGGCCAAACCCAGATCAGCATCCAAGAGTAATACCTTTTTTCCTTTTTTGGATAAAGCTATTGATAGGTTAATGGAGGTATTACTTTTACCAACGCCCCCTTTCCCACTAGTAATGGCAATGACCTGAACCGGCTTTTTCTTAGATAACTTGTCATAGTTCATTTGAGTTTGAGACCCGATTGTTGGTTAAATGTTGTCATAAGGTCTAATTTATTCACCTTTTAAGGCGGTTAAAACACCTTTTATGCGCTGATTAAGGAAGGTTAATGTTGCTTGATAACGCATGGAGTTATCCGCAAATAAATTATTCTCAGTATCAGATTCGACGGTATTACCATCAATGGAAGGTATTGTTGGAATCCGATATTTTAAACCTAAATCTAAGGCATTCTTTGAAAAATCAATATGATGGTTATGGGTTGATCGTATTGACTGTGTTTCCATATCGTTGAGTAGCGTATAAAAATTGAAATCCCGTGCTTGATAATGGGGTGTGTCGGCATTAGCAATATTTGATGCTAAAACAGTTGACCGCATTTGCCGTAAATTTAAGGCTTGTTCGTGTACGCCTAATACATTGTGCAATATTTTCATAGCTCTCCCCTGTCCACCAATTTTAACGCAAATTATCTGCTTAGCTAATTTCAATCGTGCGTTATAAAATCAAAATAATCTTGTTATGGTCTGTTACTAGCCGTTAAGCCAGCATCCTTTCTTTCTAAAACGGACTGTACCAGTTCTTTAGCGGTTATCCGGTGTAAATCATTCGGTATTCGTTGACCGTTGGTGAGTAAAACAATTTCAGATGCTGATTCAATCACCGTCGATAATATTTCGCCTAAATTAAGTGCTTCGTCTGTTTTAGTAATAATCACACCATCGGTTGCTTGAGCGAGTGTGTGACAAAATAAGTCATTAGCACTGGATTGACTGTTCGCAGAGAGTGTTAAAAAAATTTGTGCGGACACGTCATCACTGTTTAAAACATTAATCGTATCAATGAAGTCATCATTCTGAAAGTTATTACCGGGTGTATCAATTAAAATCAAATCATAATCATGTAAAGTATTTAGCATTATGGGTAATTCAGTTTTATCTAAGACCTCACAGACCTCAATACCCAGCATAAAACCGATTAATTTCATCTGTTCTTTAGCGCCAATTCGGTTATGATCCAATGTAATTAAGGCGATTTTCTCCATCCCATTGGTCATGGCATATTGTGAGGCTATTTTTGCAATAGTGGTCGATTTACCCACACCGGCCATACCCACAAAAGCAAAAACGCCCCCTTCCCGTACAGGATCGATGGATGAGATCTTAATGTGTTCTGCTAACCACTCTTCCGTATTGAACCAATTAAGATCACTCTCAGGGGCTATTAAGCAATTTTGTTTGATGGTATTAATAATATTATTCGAAAAACCTAAGGATTGTAAGTTTTGTAAAATCCTCTCTGATTCAAGGGGGCTGTCTGTAGTATTAGAATTTTGAAAATGTGATTCAAACAGCTTGCGCAACGTCAACAATTCCGTATTCATTGATTCAATTATCTGATCAGATTTTGAATTTTGAGCCTTAATGTCATCAATAATCGTTTCTATGTTTTGGGTTTTGTTGTTTTCTTTCGTGGTTGGTTTTTTTACGTTGGCTTGCGTTTTACGTTTATTTTCTGAAATAGTAGTTTTGGCAGCGGCTGTTCTTTTGGTGTTAGGTGTAGTAGATTTTTGGATTTTAGCTGTCGTTTTTACCGTAGATTTGGGTTCAGGTGATTTTTTTTCATTCGTCAGTTTTATTGACGGTGTTGATGAAACGGCATGCCTTTTTTTACCGGTGCCTAGTTTAACCAACGGTTCCGTATGCTGTGAATGGCGTCTATCGATGGCTGTAAAAGACTTATTTGGCTTATGCTCATGGCTTGCCATCTGTTGCTGTGCCTGGGAGTGAGATTCAGCTGATAATGTTTGATAGTTAATGGGGTTATTTTGGTTTTTCATCACTTTAAAAAAAGATTCATATTCATCATCGGTTGATTTTTTACCAACGGTGGCGGCTTTAGATTGGTTAAAATAGCGGCAATAATTTCTACCTTTTTACCCAGTTTTTTATTCGATAAAATCACAGCATCATCGCCAAACAACTCTCTAACCTTGTCCATCGCTGTGCGGGTATCGATTTCTACAATTCTTTTAATATTCATAACATCAGCCATTATTGATCAGATTTATATTCAACCGTGTGAATCACATGGACTTCTTTTTCATCAGGAATTTCGTTGTAACCGATGATGGTGATTCCGTGTATTCGATGACGTACCATTTTAGCTATCCAGGGTCTAATACCGGGAGAGACTACTAAAACAGGTTGTATTCCTTGATTAACAATATCTTCGCTACTGGTTTTAAGATTTGCTAATAATTGTTCTGCAAGATTAGGTTCAATAGCCAGACCTTGTTCCTGACTTTTCGTTAACACATCATGTAATAGTTGTTCCATTTCGGTGGATAGGGTAATAATCTTTAACGATTCATCCACATCAACGAGTGATTGAATGATCATGCGACCAATAGTGGGTCTGACCGCCGCTGTTAACATATCTGGATTTTGGGTTTGTTCAGCGGTTTCTAATAACGTTTCTACGATGGTTCGCATATCACGAATAGGGACTTCTTCGGCCAGGAGATTTTGTAATACGGTCGTAAAAGCGCCTAAAGATAACTTGTTAGGTACTAATGTTTCAACCAGTTTAGGGGCTACTTCAGCTAATTGGTCGAGGAGTTGTTGAGCTTCATCATAGCCAAAGACTTCTTTGGCATTTTCTAAAATAATTTTATTTAAGTGGGTAGCTAAAGCCGTTGACGCATCGACTACAGTGTAGCCCAGAGTATGTGCATATTCGCGTTCTGAGGGGTCAATCCATACGGCAGGCATTCCAAAAGCCGGGTCTTGTGTGTCAATACCACTTAATTCTCCGTGTGTTACACCGGGGTTAATAGCGAGTTCTTTTCCTGGAATCAATTCGCTTTGTCCACGGCTTACACCGTTAATATTGATCCGATATTGATTGGGGGAGAACTCTAAATTGTCTCGCAGTCTGACCGTAGGAACTAAAAACCCTAAATCATGAGATACTTTTTTTCGGACCCCTTTTATCCGTTGCATTAAGTCACCACCCTGTGACTGATCAATCAAAGGAATCAGTGCATAGCCGACTTCAAGTCCAATAACATCGAGGCGTGGAACATCGTCCCAACTCAACTCTTTAGTTTTGGGATCTTCGTCTTTTTCATCGTCTCCACCCTCCCCTTGCTCACGGGTGTCTGACGGGAGATAATTCCCTGAACGTGCTGAATAGAAAGCAAGACCACCTGAGATCGCAGCCAGTAATAAAAATATGAAATGTGGCATGCCGGGAATAAAACCTAAAATAGTCAGAATCCCTGCGGTCACAGCTAAGGGTTGCGGGTCTCCCATTTGTAATTTTAATTGACTGTGCATCGTTGTACTTGATGACACTCGGGTGATTATAATGGCGGTAGCCGTTGATAATAAGAGTGATGGAATTTGTGCGACTAAACCATCACCAATAGTTAATAAAACGTAGGTATGGGCGGCATCATCAAAAGTCATACCATGGGTTGACGTTCCAATGATTAAACCACCGACAATATTTATTATTAAAATAATGAAACCGGCAATGACGTCGCCTTTCACAAATTTTGATGCACCATCCATAGAACCATAAAATTCAGATTCTGCGGCGACTTCTTCCCGGCGTTGTTTGGCGGCTTCTTTAGTGATTATTCCGGCATTCAAATCAGCATCAATCGCCATTTGTTTGCCGGGCATGGCATCTAAGGTAAAACGTGCGGTCACTTCAGAAACGCGACCGGCTCCTTTAGTGATTACGATAAAATTGATAATCATTAAAATGGAGAAAACGATGATGCCGACAAAATAATTTCCACCAATGATGAAATCACCAAAGGCTTGAATAACCGTTCCTGCTGAGTCCGTCCCATTATGCCCTTCAACCAAAATCACCCGCGTTGATGCGACATTAAGCGCAAGCCTTAACAGTGTGGCAAATAATAAAACAGTTGGAAATGCTGAAAAATCCAGGGGTTTAAGAGCATTAATACAAATCATAGCTATCACTAACGATAGCGTGATATTAAAGGTGAAAAACAAATCGAGTAAAAAAGGTGGAAGTGGCACCACCATCATCATAATGATACAGAATAATACGCTCGGAATGACCAGTGATGATGCGTTGGGCACTGAAAAGGACTGCCAAAAATTTGACAGTGCCGCGCTATTAATCATTAGCTTTCACATTATTTTGACAGCAGACTTGTTTCATATCACCGTTTAAGTTATTGATTGTTATTGTTAACATTAATGGTAATTGATACTTTATAAAGAACACCTTTTTATACACTGCAACTATAGTGCCAATGGTTCCGGATTTAGCTTTATG
>DTSI01000002.1 GCA_012965425.1 Methylococcaceae bacterium | reverse complement strand
TGCCAAAAAAACTCAATACCGTTAAGGCAATACGCTTATGTAAATTCCAGCGCTGCATCGCCAAAGCAATCATAAATCCGCCTATCAACAAAAAAACTGTCGAGTTCATATATTGCCCAGCAACTGCCTTACTGGTAGAAATACCGAGCAACGGATAAACGGCCAATGGTATTAATGCTGTTGCCGCTAACGGAATGGCCTCGGTAATCCAAAAGACCGACATCATAACCGCCACTGCAGCCATGGCCGTTATTGTTTCTGAATCGCCCACCCGACCAAATAACAAAAGCAAAACCGGTAGCGAACAACCCAAAACCAATCCAACTTGCTTATGATCCATGATTAAAAAAGCCCTAAGCTATCCGGCCATATTTATGTACCGCATCCACCATAGCTTTGACATGCTCAGGATTAATATCGGGCAAAACCCCGTGCCCCAAATTAAAAACATGGCCCGCGCTACGACCAAATTTATCTAAAACCCTTTTTACTTCATTCGTTATCACTTCCGGTGAAGCATACAGTACCATCGGATCCATATTTCCTTGCAAAGCAACGCGATCCCCCACCCGGGCTTTTGCTTGCCCAATATCCGTTTGCCAATCCAATCCTAAACCGTCAAAACCCGCATCGGCCATAGACTCCAGCCATTGCCCTCCTCCTTTAGAAAACAAAACCGTCGGCACTTGCTGTTCAGACACTTGAGTCTCTAAATTAGCCGCTATTTGTTGCGCGTAATCTAATGAAAAAGCCCGATAAGCCTCTGTGCTCAAAACACCACCCCAGGTATCAAACAACATTACAACCTGAGCCCCTGCCGCTATTTGTGCATTCAAATAAAGCTCTACTGACCGAGTGATTTTCTCTAATAATTGATGCATTAACTGTGGCTGCTCATACATCAAAGCCTTAATCCTCTTAAACGTCTTACTACTACCCCCCTCAATCATATATGTTGCCAGCGTCCAAGGACTGCCAGAAAAACCAATTAACGGCACCCGTCCATTCAGCTCTCGTCTTATCAAACTCACCGCATCGGTCACATATTGCAATTCAATCGTAGGATCAGGAACAGGTAATTGTTTAATGTCAGCCGCAGATCTTATGGGGCGTGCAAATTTTGGCCCCTCCCCTTCAATAAAACTCAACCCCAGCCCCATAGCATCAGGAATAGTTAAAATATCTGAGAATAAAATAGCCCCATCAAAATCAAATCTCTCCAGCGGCTGCAGCGTTACCTCACAGGCCAATTCTGGATTGGTACATAAATTCATAAAGCTTCCCGCCTGCTCACGAACTTTACGATATTCAGGTAAATACCGACCCGCCTGTCGCATCATCCAGACCGGCGTTCTTTTAACAGGTTGTTTTAATAACGCTCGAATAAGACTATCATTTTGTAACGCCATGCTACCTCTATAATTTTTTTAAAAATTACTATTAATCAATTACATTAATTATTAAACAGTGCCATAACTTTCTAATGTGGCCACCAACAAATCTGTATTGACTGTTAACGGCAACTCAGCCCACCCTATTCTAGCTAATAAAATCAAATGAATATTGCCATCAATATTTTTCTTATCCCGCCCCATGAATGCTAAATAATCATCAGTCGATAAATTATCAGGCGGATTAGTGGGTAGGCCCGCTCTTTGAAAAATAGCAACAATCCTATCAACATCACTATCACTTAATTGCCCTAAGCGTCTGGATAAATCAGCTGCCTGACAGCATCCAATAGCAACGGCTTCGCCATGCAAATAAACCCCGTACCCCGAACCCGATTCAATCGCATGCCCAAAGGTATGGCCTAAATTCAGAATCGCTCTAACACCCGATTCTTTTTCATCCTCAGCTACAATTTGCGCTTTCGCCAGACAACAGCGCTCAATGGCAGAACTCAATGCTGCATAATCTCTCGCTAACAAGACCGTCATATTTTGCTCTAACCAACTAAAAAACTCAGGGTCACGAATTAAGCCATACTTAATTACTTCTGCTAACCCAGCAGACAATTGTCGGTCATCCAACGTGCTAAGTACTTGAACATCAATAATCACACACTCCGGCTGATAAAACGCGCCAATCATGTTTTTTCCTAGCGGGTGATTAACTCCCGTCTTCCCCCCCACTGATGAATCCACTTGCGCTAATAACGTTGTCGGCACCTGTATGAATGGTACACCACGCTGAAAACAAGCTGCAGCAAAGCCCCCCATATCACCAATAACCCCTCCTCCCAAGGCAATTAAAGTTGCACTACGACCATACTGATGTTCCAAAAAAGCATCAAATATAGTCGTAACCGTATCAACTGTCTTATACTGCTCGCCATCTGGCAAGATCAGGGTTTGGACTTGATAACCAGATAAAGAATGCAACACCTTATCTAAATACAATGGCGCTATGGTTTCATTCGTTACAATTAAGACTTGTTTTGACTTTATATGCTGGGAAATAATTTCCGGATCTGCTATTAAATCAGAACCAATATAAATAGGATAACTTCGCTCCCCTAAATCAACATTCAATACTTTCATCTTCAATAACTTAATAATTTTCGGCAACTGAATCATACTCAGCTAAAATAAAACTCACAACCATCTTTCCAGACATATTCCCTGTATTTACTTTCAAATCTGAGCAAGTGAAATACAACGGCTCTCGCGCCTGTAGTAATGCCTCAATTTTCTGTCTAGGATTCCCTGTTTGTAACAATGGCCTCTTACTATCTTTATGAGTTCGCTCTAATAACTTATTAACAGCACAGCTCAAATAAACAACAAAACCATTATTGATAAGAAAATCTCTATTTTGCTTATCAAGAACAACACCCCCTCCTGTCGCTAAGACAATACCTTTAAATTCAACCAACTCTTCAATAATCTTTTTTTCACGCCGCCTAAATCCGGATTCACCTTCAAATTCAAAAATGGTCGCTATATCAACACCCGTCTGTTCCTCGATGACCTTATCACTGTCATAAAAAGGCACACCGAGTTTCTTTGCTAACTGTCGACCAATGGTTGTCTTACCAACACCCATAGGTCCTATTAAGTATATATTTCTATTCAAGGTCATTAAACTGGTTAAGGCACTGCATTACTCATAAAAAAGGGGCATTATGCCCCCTTTTTTATTTTTTATATAGTTGCTTATTATTGAATTCGCCGACTTCCTACAATCTTAGGGGTAACAAAGACCAGTAATTCCTTTTTAATTTCACTATCCACATTTTTTTTAAATAGATGCCCAAAAAAAGGAACACTGGCTAAATAAGGAACGCGATAATTAGTTTTTGCCAACTCCTCTTCATAAACGCCACCCAAAACAATCGTCTCCCCACTTTTCACCTTCACCGTTGTCTGAATCTCTCGGTTAGCAAAATCCTGTGAATTTGCAATATTACTGTCTTTTTTAATCAACAACTCCATAATCACCTCACCATTCGGTGTAATGTGTGGCGTTACATTTAACTCCAAAACCACATCAACAAAACTTTGTGATGCTGGATTGTTCGCCGTTGCTGGCACAGTAATCTGTTTTTTAACCCCTTGCCTTATGATGGCCTTCACCCGGTCTGAAGTCATCACCCGCGGATTAGCAATAATATCGCCTCTATTCTCATTTTCCAGTGCTGATAACTCTAAATTAAGCACATAATCAGCCCCTCTTGCCAACGTCATCCCCAGTGCGCCAACAGGATGCATATTCATTGCATCGATCCCTAGGTCAAGTAATGAACTGGGGTTTGCCAAAGAACCTGTTCGAGCGTGAACTGTAGCCTCTGTGGCAGCCACTTTTGCACCAGCAACCCCAAACTTAACACCCATTTCCTGAGCAAACGTTTTATCTGCAACCACGATCCGCGCCTCAATCATGACTTGCTGCACCGGCTTATCCAACAACGCAACCAGCTGAGCAATCTCCTTTAGCTTTGCCGGCACGTCTTTTATAATTAAGGTATTCGTTCTTTCATCGACAACCACCATGCCACGCTCAGAAATGAGCATTGGATTTTTCACCGAATTAGCGCCCATTGTTGCCGCCCCAACACCTGAAACCAGTATATTTCTGATGTCTACTGCCTTAGCATAATTAATTTGCAAAAATTCTGTTTTCAATTGCTCCAAATAAACCGCAACCTTTTTAGAAGCTAACTCATCTTGCTCTATTTTATATATTTCAGCTGCCGGAGCCACTAAAACAATATTATCGTTCTGTCTCATCGCCAGTCCCTTGGCTTTTAAAACCAGTGATAACACCTGATCCCAAGGTACATCGTTTAATTTTAACGTAACCGCCCCTGAAACTGAATCCGTTGCAATAATATTCAACCCGGTAAAATCAGACAACACTTGCAACACTGAGCGCACTTCAATTGCTTTAAAATTTAACGATAACCGTTCCCCTTTATTGACGCGCTCTTTTTTTCGTCTATCACCTACAACGCTCACAGACACCGGGGTAAAATTAATCGTTAATGTTTTCTCACCTTGCATACTTGTGTAATGAAACTGCTCAGTATTCAGCTTTATAAAAACTTTGGTTTCAGAGACTAATTGTTTAAAATCAATAAAATCAACCAGCGTTCCCTGTGTCTTAACTTCCATCCGTTTCAAAAACCGCTTCGCTATAACCGTATTCAGTAAAGAGACGGTAACCTGACCAGTGCTTTCCTTAAAATTAACAAAAGCATTAGAATTATTAAAAGTAATCAATAACCGCCCTTTACCACGGAGTCCTCCCATAAAACTAATATCAGTAATAAATCGCTGAGGAATTAACTTGGCAATATCACTCGTCTTAACCGTTGCACCTTGTGACTCAGCTACATCACTTAACTCCGACTGCTGCTCATTCACAGCCCCGGCCGCTGAAAACATCGTCACTTTAACGATGACTAACAACCAAATGCCTAAAGATAAATTACTCATTGTTGAATCTCCAAAATCGCCTTACGCTTAACCCATACTCCCGGCTCGCTATCCGAAACAACCTCTAGTAACTCAATACTTGTTTCTTTAATTGCACCAATCTCACCGTGATCTAAACCCATATAATCACCTGTCCTTACACGGTATATCTCACCATTAAAAGTTTCTACCAGAGCCCATAATTCCAACTGAAAAAACACCGTGCCCACCATCCTTAACGTATCCAGCGGCATAAATTCCATCGCTTGTTTTAGCCGCGAGTAATCAGGGTGCACTGCATTCGACAGTGCATCGTATCCTTGTATTTCTGCAGCCATCTTCTCTAACGGCTTAAAAGGGTCCCTTACCTTTCCGGCATCAAATTCAAAAGACTCAATAACGACCAACTCCGGCAACGCCTCTATTTGACTGGGCAGCGTTGATTTCACTTCCTCAATATACTGTAATAATCCACTATTCTGATCGCTGCAACCCACAACCAATAGTGTCAACACTCCTATCCATAAACCCTTTGATTTAAGCCGACTCATTGCTTTCTCTTATCTTGCAAACCTTTTTTTGCTTGCGGCTCACTGTATGTTTTAAGCATCGCACTCATTGTTAAAAGTGAGGCGCTTGATGACTCAATATTAATATCGTGAATGGTTACGATTCTTGATAACCCTGCTAGCCCACTTATAAAAACAGCAAACTGCTTATAATCGCCCACCATCTTAATTTGAATAGGTAACTCCTTATAAAAGTCCTTTTCCTGACCGGGCATAGGTTTAAATAACTTAAACTTAAGCCCACTATGAAGACCCACTTGTGAAACCTCAATCAATAAATCTGCAACTTCTGATTTATTCGGCAACTTCTTCAGCATATTTGCCAACTGTCGCTCTACTTCAAAATACTGATTTTTATAAGTGACAAAATTCACTATTTTTTTTTGTCTATTCTCAAATGTTAACTTTAATTGCCGTTCCTTTTCCTGTAGTTTGTCCAATTCTTGCCATTGCGGCCTGATATCATAATAGAACCCTGTTATAAATACGGTTATGCAAACAAACATCCCTGTCAGTAACTTGACATAAATAGGCCATGTTTCGACGGCGCTAATTTGTACATTAATTGAAGACAAGGCTCGCTCTTAATCGACTAAGTTATGAAATTGCTTTAAATTAACGCTAAAGTCGTCCACATACTCTTTTCTTTGTTTAGCAACTGACTGGATAATCTGTAACTGGGGTATTTTCAACCACAAGGAATTTTCAACTGATTGCATCAATCTCGATATTTGGGCATTAGAATGCGACTTTCCTTTTATTTGCAAAGCATCGCCAGACTGGGTAAATTTTGTTAAATAAATGCCATCCGGAACTACCTTAGTCAATGCATCCAGAACATGAATAATCCCAAACCGGTACCGCTCTAAGCCCTGTATTACCTTGATTTTATTAATCAACTTCTGCTTCTGCGTTTCCAAATCTGTTATTTTGGCCAGCTTTACTGCTTGGAGATTTATTTCATTAGTAAGCAGAGCATTTCTTTGAGTCTGATAATTTTGCAAACTTGCAACATAAATATGTATAAAAATTAAAATAACTACCGCTACTGCCGCAACAATTACTACACCCACTATAAATTCACGACGCTTCTTTTTTCTTTCCAGCTCCCGCCAAGGCAGTAGATTAATGAGTGCCATTAACGAACCCCCTAAGCGCTAAGCCACAGGCAATCATAAATACTGACGGGGTCAAGTCCAACTTATCGAGACGCTTTGAAAAAACCATTTCTTTAAAAGGATCAGCTATTGATATAGCCAGCCCTACTTGTTGCTTTATTGCCTCATCTATATCATTATTCACAGCAACATCACCCGCTAAAACAATGTGCCCAACCGGATCATTTATATTGGCAGCGTCGTAAAACTGCAAGCCTCTCAAAACCTGTTGAATGACCACAGCATTATTAATAATAGTTACTGGGTTTTCGGCCTGAATTAAGCCCTCCTCCGAACCCTTTCCTTCCGGTAACGTCTCAGCCCCATAAAAATCATGAGATTCTTTTTTTACCTGTTGAACCCCTAAATTCTGCTCCCGCATATAAATATTTCGTTCACCGTACATGACATACAAGGTGACCGAGTTACCCCTAAAATCATAAATAGCGACAGGTTTTTCAATAACACCCTCAGGCAACTGACCAACTAACAAAGAAAAGGCACGCTCCATTGCATACACATCAACATCCAAAATAACGGGCTTTAATCCTGCAGCAGATAATACGGCAATTTGATCATCAACATTCTCCCTACGCGAAGCAACCAACAAAACATTAATCTGCCCCTTATCCCCGCCTGAGTCATCCTGAATCTCATAATCAAAACTAATTTCTTCGATTGGATAAGGAATAAATCGATCAATTTCTAACATCACCCGATGTTCTATTTCAACAAGACTTAACGATGCGGACAATTCAATCATCTTGCTCATCACTAATGCATTTGAAACACTACTACAGACAGGCCTACCCGTTAACCCTAACTCTTCTACAATCTTTTTAAGTGCTACTGATTTATCATCGGACCTAATCGTTTCAGCCGCTGAAGAAGCTCCACTGTTAATTTGATAACTCAACAAATTTTCTACGCTATATTGGTCATTTTTCTTAGCTAACTCTATAACCATGAGTTCTGCTGCATGAACTTCAACAGCAACCATTGACGCTCCTGCAGAAAATAGAAACCGCCTTAATAAAACAGCTATATTTTTCAGAAAAATCATTCCCTTTAAGCCCTGCTTACTCAATTAATTGTTACTGAAGTATAGTCAGAGATTAAATTAGTCAAAACTTTTTACTTAAAAAAACCGCCCTTACTTAGCGCTACAGATTCCAGCTCTTATTACTCACTTATTACGCTGAATTTTGGTAAGATTAATGACCGCTACAACTTACTTATAATTTCATTAACTTAACCTTTCAAGGTTTAACAAAATTGTCCACTTAATCACCAAATGACTAAAATCACCTTACTTGTAACAACTGTTATCATTGGTCTTACCTTGTTAAGTATCTTGATTTATACCACTATAATCACTGAGCTACCCAACACTGCTTCGTTAAAAAATATTAACTACCAAACGCCGTTAAAAATATACAGTCACAACAATGTCCTAATCGATCAATTTGGTGAAAAAAAACGCACAACGCCTTTATAGCCTCTGAAGACCAACGCTTTTATGACCACCATGGTGTTGATTTACGGAGCCTGTTACGCGCCGTCTTTAAACTCGTCATCTCTGGAAAAAAGAAACAAGGCGGCAGTACAATTACCATGCAAGTTGCCAGAAACTTTTTACTCACTCGTGAAAAAACCTACATCCGAAAAATAAAAGAAATCATCTTAGCCTTAAAAATTGAAAATGAGTTAACGAAGTACGAAATATTAGAACTTTATATCAACAAGATATTTTTAGGTCGCAAGGCTTATGGTGTTGTTGCTGCCGCTGAAGTTTACTATGGAAAACCCCTCGCGAAGTTATCTCTTGCGCAACTGGCAATGATTGCAGGACTGCCCAAAGCACCTTCCAGCCTTAACCCTCTTAACGCCCCAGACCGCGCATTAATACGACGCAACTACGTCTTAAATCGAATGTTAACATTAGGTTATATTAATCAAGTTGAATTTAATGATGCCTACACACAACCAATTACCGCTACCAATCAAAAACAACTTAGCACGGTAACCGCTCCTTATTTTTCTGATATGGTCAGAGCCGAAGTTATTGAATTACTCGGCGATAAAGCTTATGAATCCGGCTTAAAGGTCTACACAACATTAAACATTACACTACAAAAGACCGCCACTAGCGCTCTACGCAATGCGTTACACAATTACGATGAACGTCACGGTTACCGAACCGATCCCATTGATCCATTACTCAGTCCACAATACATTGGCGATACCATCCTTGCGACCATTAAAACAGTAACCCCAGATCAAATTACGGCACAATTACCCGATAAAACTACAGTCATTATCTCTCAGGAAAATTTTAAATGGGCGCTACCGTCGCAACACAGGAACCCAGAAAAAACCACCGAAGAAAACTTCCAACCCGACACGCTTGTCCGAGTAAGACAGTCTACGAACGGCCAATGGCGACTCAGTCAAGAACCGGAGGTTGAGGGTGCATTGATTTCTATCGACCCGCAAACGGGCGCCATTATTTCGCTGGTCGGCGGTTTTGATTTTCAACGCAGTAAATTTAATCGAGCCACCCAACTCAAGCGCCAACCCGGGTCTGGTTTCAAACCGATACTTTACACCACCGCCTTAGAAAATGGCTATACCGTAGCGAGCATTATCAATGATGCTCCTATCGTTTACGAAAGCAAATCCAGTGAAGCTGAATGGCGTCCTGAAAATTATAGTGGTAAATTTTTTGGCCCTACTCGACTGAGGACTGCACTAAGAAAATCAAGAAATTTAATTTCAATCCGATTACTTCGCGAAATAGGTATAGCCAAAATAATTTCTACGGCCAAACGTTTTGGTCTTCCTGAAACCCAACTCCCAAAAAATTTAACGCTGGCGTTAGGAAGTGGTACAGCTTCCCCATTAGAAATGGCCCGAATTTTTTCAGTCTTTGCCAATGGTGGCTTTTTGATAGAACCCTATGCGATTAACCGCATAGAAAATAGTCAGGGCGATATTATTTTTCAAACACAGCGCAAAGTGGCATGCACAACCTGCAAAGTCACACAACACCATAAAAATAACTATGCGCCTAGAATCATATCGCCTGAAATTAACTTCCTAATGAACAGCTTATTACAAGATGTGGTTAATCGAGGAACCGCAAGACGTGCTAAATCATTAGGTAGAAAAGATCTGGCAGGAAAAACCGGCACAACCAACCAACAACGCGATGCATGGTTTAATGGCTTTTCCCCTCAAATAACAACGATCACCTGGGTTGGTTACGATAATTATAAGCCGCTTGGGAAAAAGGAAACCGGAGGACGAACATCACTCCCTATGTGGATAGACTATATGAAAACTGCATTACAAGGAGTGCCCGAAGAACCTTTCACTCCGCCCAAAGGTATCGTCAAGAGCTACATCAATCCGACAACAGGACTTCCTGAAAAACCCACTAAAAAAGGTATTTGGGAATATTTCCGACAAGAACTCGCACCCAGCCAAACACCTAAAGAACACCATCAGAAAATACCTGAAAATAACAGCATTACACCTATGGACGGACTTTTCTAAGCCCAATTCAATTGCCCTAAAATTAAAAGGGTTACTTAGTCTCCTAAGCAACCCTCTAAAAATAGCCGCACCCAAACCGCAGGTGTATCTATTTTCCGTATTTCTCGTGGAATTTATTTACCCGGCCAGCCGTATCGACAATTCTTTGCTTACCTGTATAAAAAGGATGACATGCAGAACAAACCTCTACGTGAAGATCCTTTCCTAATACCGACCCTGTTTGAAAATTATTACCGCAACCACAGGTCACCGTAATTTGATTATACTCTGGATGAATTTCTGATTTCATTTAAACAACACACCGATCAAATTAGTTACAACATTTACAGTTAACCACATATAATACCTATCTTATTTAATTCTAGCAATATACTTTTCACTAATGCGAATAATAACACTCAATGCAAATGGCATTCGTGCTGCTGCTCGAAAGGGCTTCTTTGAATGGTTACCCCAGCAAAATGCCGATATTATCTGTATTCAAGAAACAAAAGCTCAGGTTGACCAACTCAGCGCCGAGACCTTTTGGCCTAAATCCTACCATTGTTACTACCACGACGCTATCAAGAAAGGCTACAGCGGTGTCGCCCTCTACAGCAAAAAAAAACCCACTCAAATTATTACCAATCTCGGCTGGGCTACTGCAGACAGTGAGGGTCGCTACCTAGAAGCTCAGTTTGGTACTCTCAGTGTTATTTCACTTTATCTGCCCTCCGGCTCCTCTAGCGAGGAAAGGCAATTTATAAAATTTGAATTCTTAGAACGCTTTATGCCTTTATTAAACGAATTTTCAAACAATGGCCGCCAATATATTATTTGCGGCGACTGGAATATTGCCCATAAAGAAATAGACTTAAAAAACTGGCGTGGCAATAAAAAGAACTCGGGATTCCTCCCGGAGGAACGCGCCTGGATGGACCAACTTATTGAAAAGAATCTTTGGAATGATGTTTTTCGCACCCTAAACCCGAACCCAGAGCAGTACACTTGGTGGTCAAACCGTGGTCAGTCATGGTCTAAAAATGTCGGCTGGCGTATCGACTACCAAATATCCAGCCCAAACCTTAAGAATAAAGCACAAACAGCAACCATTTATAAAGATGAGCGATTCTCAGATCACGCCCCCTTAATTATTGATTATATGCTGGAATTTTAAATAACTGCTTCAAAAGGCGTTATTGCAATGCATCCTTAGACTGCCAGAAAACGATCCAAGCTAACATGATCGCTGGTAGCCCCAAGCCGGCTGCAAACAGAAAAAAATGATAATACCCGTAGCTATCAACAATCACGCCTGAAAAGCCACTTATAAATTTTGCGGGTAAAGTCATCAAAGAGCTGAACAAGGCATATTGCGTGGCTGTATGCGCAATACTGGTCAAACTAGATAAGTAAGCAATAAAAACGGCTGTTGCCAATCCACCGCTTAAATTATCCATACTCACAACAATCGCTAACAGTTGTAAATCAGGCTCAGTAACAGCTAAAATTGAGAATAACAAATTAGTAACGGCAATCAAAACAGCCCCTAAAACCAACGGCCGCATGACACCATAACGAACCACCATGACGCCGCCGATAAAAGCACCGAAAAGTGTCATAAAAAAACCGAAGACCTTCGTGACTTGCGCTATTTCCTGTTTTGTAAACCCTAAATCAAGATAAAAAGGGTTCGCCATCATCCCCATCGTAATATCACTGAGTTTATAGACCGCTACCAATGCTAAAACCAAAAACCCGAAACGACCAAAGCGTTTAAAAAAATCACTGAAAGGACTGACGACCGCACCCACAAACCAAGCCAGCGCCTTCTTTGATGCTTTCAAATCTTCTTCTGAAGACTGAGCATCACCTGCTGATACTAACGGCACCGGTTCTGATAAAAAAAGGGTTGTCACTATACCAATCCCCATTAACCCTGCCATAACAAAATAGGCTATCTGCCAACTAAAGAAATCTGCAATATATAATGCCCCAGCACCGGCTACTAACAACGCTAACCGATAGCCAAACACATAGGACGCCGCCATCGCACCTTGTAGTTTTACCGCTGCAGATTCAATACGAAAAGCATCAATCACAATATCCTGAGTGGCTGCACAAAAAGCAATGAAAACCGCACAAATCGCCACACCTTTAAGCTCAGTTTCAACATTTAATTGAGCCATGTAATACAAGCCTAGGCCGACACCCACCTGTGCAATAAGCAACCAACTACGACGCCGACCTAACCATTGCGTTAACCCTAATAACGGTACTTTATCAACAATAGGTGCCCAAAGAAATTTAACCGAATAGGTCATACCGACCCAACCAAAATAACCAATAATGGAGCGCGCAACCCCCTCATCTCGTAACCACGCAGACAACGTAGAAAAAACCAAAAGAAAAGGGAGTCCCGCCGAAAACCCCAGGAAAATCATTGCAATCACCCGGGGTTGACGATAGACCAGCCAGGCATTAAACCAGCCTTGAGCAGGCATATCAGCCATACATCATTGTCTCACTCACTAAAACAGAGCAAACACAGCCCCATACTATCCATTGATCAGATAATGCGTAAAAATACTGGCGACATACCCTAATGCAATATGCGGCGTCCACTTCATATGGCTAAAGAAAGTATACTGCTGCTTTGACTGCCCCATTAAGGCAACACCCGCTGCAGAACCAATTGAAAGCATTGAACCGCCAACACCAGCAGTTAACGTCACTAACAACCACTGATACAAGTCCATATCAAGATTCATACTTAACACTGCAAACATAACCGGTATATTATCAATAATTGCTGACAAGATGCCGACCAGGATATTAGCCGTTGTTGCCCCTAAAGTGTCATACATCGCCCCCGAAAGTAATTCCAGATACCCGATGTAGCCTAACCCCCCCACGGCAAATACAACACCGAAAAAGAAGAAAAGCGTGTCCCATTCAGCACCACGTATTTTACGAAAGATATCGAACCGATCATCATTTTCAGCGTCCGAATAGGTTATCTTTAGGTAATAGCCATACAGCATTAAAAGAGACAATCCCAACATCATTCCCATAAAAGGTGGTAAATGAATAAGTTGTTTAAAACTAACCGCTAATCCGATGGTTAATACAAACAAGGCGCAAACGGTAATAGCCCCTCTTTTAAGACCAACAACCTCCTTATCTGCAGATTGCTCGGGCTGTTCATTTGGAACTGCAAAATACATAAACGCCGCTGGAACAGCGTAATTAACGACCGAGGGAATGAAGAGTCTAAAGAAATCAAAAAACTCAGCGTAGCCTGCCTGCCAAACCATGAGCGTGGTGATATCACCAAAAGGGCTAAAAGCGCCACCCGCATTAGCAGCGACCACAAGATTAACAAACCCTATACTTATAAAACGCTTATTTCCTCTCCCCACCGCTAATACAACGGCACCCACCAATAACGCTGAAGTCAAATTATCAGCCACGGCTGATAAGAAAAAGGTAATGATGCCGGTTATGACAAATAACTGTCGATAATTAAAACGCTTCCTAATTAACCAAGACCGCAAAGCATTAAATACATTACGCTCAGCCATAGAATTTACATAGGTCATTGCCACAATCAAAAACAACATTAATTCAGCAAATTCAACCAAATTACGTTCGAAGACTTGGTGTGTTTGTTCGACCGCCACCCCGGCTTCCGAAGCCAGATAAGCAGCATGCGCCCAAATAACCGCCCCTGCGAAAATAACTGGTTTTGATTTCCGTAAATGGGTGAATTCTTCAGCCATCACAAAACCATAAGCAATTATAAAAATAAGAACCGTGAAAATTCCCGTTTCTGTACCGGTTAGTCCCAAGTTATTGACTTCCGCCGCTGACGCCAACTCTGGCACCAAAAACAACGGCAATAACATAATTAAACGCCTAAAAGACACGCTAGCCCTCCTTAAATTAAAACAAAGATTCAAATTTCAGAACAATATCCCAACCTGCTCTGATAAGCCTTGGAATTCTAACACCTTTTATTAAACTTTTCATTTCCTCTATAGAGGTATATCATTGTAAATTAAAATTCTTTCCCATAATAAAAGCTAGCTTTGTAAAACATGTACCAATACAACGATATTGACCAAAAAATTGTTGACGATCGCGTTATACAATACCGCGATCAAACCGAACGGTTTCTCAACGGTGAGATTCCTGATGATGAATTCAGGGCGCTGCGACTCATGAATGGACTCTATATCCAAACCCACGCGCCCATGTTGCGGGTAGCTGGACCGTATGGTTTGTTTTCTGCCACCCAATTTCGAAAACTGGCTAGCATCGCTCGTGAATACGATAAAGGGTTCGCACACTTCACGACCCGCCAAAATATACAATACAACTGGCCAGAATTAGCAAGAGTACCCGACTTACTGGAAGAATTAGCAAGCGTTCAAATGCACGCCATCCAAACCAGCGGGAACTGCCTGAGAAACACAACCAGTGATCCTTTAGCGGGTGTCTGCGTTGATGAAATTGAAGACCCGAGACCTTATTGCGAAATTATTAGACAATGGACAACACTGCATCCTGAGTTTGCCTATCTCCCGCGTAAATTTAAAATCGCCGTAAGCGCATCAACACAAGACCGTGCCGCCACACAACTCCATGACATCGGCTTACATCTCGTAAAAGATGATACCGGCACGATTGGTTTTAAAGTTCTTGTGGGCGGCGGTTTAGGTCGTACACCGGTTATCGGTCAAGTAATACGCCCTTATCTTGAGAAAAAACATTTGCTCTCTTATTTGGAAGCTATCGTACGTGTCTACAATTTAAATGGTCGTCGAGACAACAAATATAAAGCTCGTATTAAAATTTTGGTGAGAGAAACTGGGGTTGAAACCTTTACCCAAATGGTTGAAACCGAGTGGCAAGCGATTAAAAATGGCATGGAATTAACCGAAGTTCGGATCAATGAAGTTAAAAGTCATTTTTCAGAACCCGCTTACTCAACAACTGCCAAATCTGATCTCAGCCACGCACAACACTTGGCAAACGATGCTGCTTTTGCGCTATGGTATAAACATAATACCGTTGCGCATAAAAAATCCGGCTACCGCATTGCTTACGTTTCATTAAAAGCACCCGACACCCCGCCGGGTGACGCTACCCATCAACAACTGGATGCACTCGCTGATCTGGCTGACCAATTCAGTTTTGGACTTATCCGGAGCACGCACCGACAAAATCTTGTTTTAGCCGATATTGAACAAGCCAACTTATACACCTTATGGCAACAACTGGATGCGTTAAACCTCGCTACGCCAAACATTAACTGCATCACAGATATGATTTGCTGCCCCGGACTTGATTACTGTGCACTGGCAAATGCCGGCTCAATCGACATCGCACAAGATATCAATGACTTATTTGATAACATGGATTACATCCATGATTTAGGCCACCTAAAAATAAATCTTTCCGGTTGTATGAATGGTTGCGCCCACCAAAGTGTTGGCAACATAGGCATCTTAGGCGTCGATAAAAAAGGCGTCGAATGGTACCAAATCACTCTTGGGGGATCTTCTGATGAAAACGCTGCACTCGGTCGCCGTTTAGGACCCGCTGTCAGCAAAGATGAAATTACTCCAACCATTAAAACTATTCTTGATGTTTACCTTGAAAAACGGCTTGATGATGAAAATTTCCTAGCCACTGTAAACCGTATTGGTATTAGCCCTTTTAAAGATAAAGTATATGCGCCTAATTAAGAACAGAGAAATTATCACAGACTCATGGACCCCTATTGCAGATGATACCACTATCCCAAGTGGAAATATTATCGTCACCTACAACCGCTGGCTGATTGACAAAGAAACATTATTAAATCACGCCGGGGAAATAGGTGTTTCCATAAACATCGAAGATGATTTCGACACACTGCTGAGCGACCTTGAGCATTTTAGTTTAATTGCCTTAAATTTCGCTGTTTTTACCGATGGTAGAAACTTCTCAAGGGCGCAATTACTACGAGATCGTTACCAATTCAAAGGCGAAATCAGAGCGGTGGGCGAGTTTCACCGCGACCAAGTCTACTACCTTAACCGCGTAGGTTTTAATGCTTTCGAACTCACAAACGAGGATGACACACAAGCCGAGGGGATGCTGTCAGCCCTTGATGAATTCTCTGTCTACTACCAATAACCCTCTCACTCAAAAATAAGCCTATTTATGGATCGTGCTCCCATCGCCTGACGATTGCAACGACTCGGGTATGGGGAGCTTTTTTAGCAACCGCTTAGAGAGCGGCACTAAAACAACACCGTAATCATCTAACTGACTTAGCACCTCAAACAAGACCTTCAGTGTGTTTCTTTTCGGATGTCCAATACCAATAGCAAAACCTTTCTCTTTTGCTAAACTGACCAATGATTGAAACTGCTCTTTGATAACCTGTTCATCGTCCGTATGGTCAAGAAAAACATCTCTTCTCGCGGTCGCAAGACCTGATTCAAAGGCCACCGCCTCTGCAACGGTATACTTGGTCGTCCGGCTATCTAGAAAAAACAACCCTTCTGTCGTTGATCCTTGCAAGGCTGCTACGACCCATTGCATGGATTCTCTGTCTTGCGTTAACAAACTCCCCATATGATTATTCATCCCTATAGCATGAGGAACTTCAGCAATTTGAGCGACTAATTTTTGTGTTAACTCACTTTTATCCATCGCCCATGTCAACCCATCTTTACCTAGGTTTTTAGGCTCAAAAGATTGCATGGGAATATGCGCTAAAACTTCCTTGCCGTGAGAAAATGCATTTTCTGCTAATTCTGAGGTAAAGGGTGCATAAGGCAAGAAAGAAAAACACAGTGCACCGGGCAGGTCAATAGCCCTCTGACCTAGGGTTTTATCATACCCCATGTCATCAATAATAATGGCGATCGCCGGTTTATCTTGCGCCAAAACACCGACGTTAAAAATGATCATGCCGAGGCATAAAAAACAATGAACAAACCATCTCAATATCGACACACCAACACCCACCCCAACATCAAAAAGCTATTTCAGGATACTCATGCCTTTAAGCAACGTTAAAGCCTGATTCAGCGGGTAATCCTTTACAGCGGGAGTCACTTTTTTTGCTTGGTCTGAGTCGTCTTTAGACTTCTTATTTTTTTCCTCTTCTTGGGTTAAATGCCCAGACAAATCTGATTCTTTAACCGGTGCAAAAACAGGCTCATCTAAAGATTCTAATTTAACTCGCCCTAAAACAATATCAGGATCAATCCCTTCAGCCTGAATCGACCGACCCGAAGGCGTGTAATACCGTGCCGTGGTCAGTTTAACTGCACCGCCATTACTAGTCGGCATAATCGTCTGAACCGAGCCTTTACCAAAAGATTTATTGCCCATGATCACCGCGCGCTTATGGTCTTGAAGTGCTCCGGCAACAATCTCAGAGGCCGATGCTGATCCTGAGTTTATCAACACCACAATGGGCGCACCGTCCAACAACTCTCCTGGAGTTGCATTAAATTTAAGCGCTGAATTTTCTATACGCCCTTGAGTATAGACAATTAACCCTTCCTCCAGAAAGCTATCACTCACTTCAACCGCCGCATTCAAAACCCCGCCAGGGTTATTGCGAAGGTCTAACACCAGGCCTTTTAAACTCTCTTTATTTTCGCCCTTTAATGTTTCAATGGCTGTTTTTAAATTAGCTCCGGTTTTCATTTGAAAGTTACTGATTCGAACATAACCAAAGCCTTCTTCCAACGTTCTGAATTTAACACTTTTAACGTTGATGATTGCGCGCACAATTGTTTTCTTGAGTGGTGTACTTTCGCCTTCCCGAATAATGGTCAATAAAAGACTGCTACCCGGTTTGCCACGCATAATTTTGACCGCATCATTAAGCGTCATGCCTTTAACCGGTTTTTCATCGAGACGTACAATAATATCCCCTGACAATAAACCTGCCTTTTGGGCCGGGGTATCATCAATCGGTGAAACCACCTTTACAAAACCATCTTCCATGGTCACTTCTATACCCAGACCGCCAAATTCACCGGACGTACCCACTTTTAAATCTTGGTATTCTTCTTCATCAAGATAAGCAGAATGAGGATCTAACCCAACCAACATCCCCCTGACGGCATCTTCCAACAACTGCTCATCCGGTACAGTTTCTACATAGTCTTGTTGAATACGTGCAAAAATCTCTGTAAATGTTTGCAGGTGCTCATAAGGCAACCCCGAGGGCTTTTGAATGTCCTGCTCTGTAGAAACGGCAACTGAACTGCCTAAAAGGGAACTAGCACAAACAATTAAAAAGAAGAAAAACCTGAACATAGACATATTTTTTCATCCCAAGAAAATATTAATTTTTATCTTGGCACTATTTTATCGACTTTTTAGAAGAGAGAAATAGTTTATCTGAAGAAAACTTAATTTTTAAACGCACAAACAACTTAAAACAGCGCTTTTTAAAGCGAACTGCAAATTAAACCACGGCCGATGAATCTGTATCCGTAGAAAAAATAAAATCAGATACGCTCAGATCGTCTAGCGCTATTTTTGCTAAGGTGACACTCCCGTCTGCCTCATCACCAAAACCAATTTGGGCATGCTTTTTCCCAACCACCTCAAACTCTAAATTAGAAAAAGTAAGCATTAAGAAGTCACTTAAATCTAAAACGTCTTCTCCTAATTTAAAATCAACAATGCGGTCATCACCCAGACCATCTAATCTAAAAATATCGGCACCCCCGTGTCCGACTAAAACATCATCGCCTTCGCCACCGGCTAAAATATCATTCCCGCCGCCGCCAAAAAGTTTGTCATGACCTGCACCGCCAAAAAGCGTGTCATCGCCATTGTGACCTTTTAGAATATCATTGCCGGTGCCGCCATCTAACGTATCATCACCACTGCCGCCGTATAACTTGTCTTTACCGGCATCGCCATAAAGCGTGTCATTGTGATTAGCCCCAAAAATAC
This sequence comes from Methylococcaceae bacterium, assembly GCA_012965425.1. Classification (GTDB taxonomy): domain Bacteria; phylum Pseudomonadota; class Gammaproteobacteria; order Methylococcales; family Methylomonadaceae; genus OPU3-GD-OMZ. Next base: position 601 of record DTSI01000002.1, on the reverse strand, counting down.
GGTCATCGCCTGCTCCACCATAGAAGGTGTCATCACCATTCGAGCCTTTCAGAAAGTCATTGCCATCACCGCCTGAAATGGTGTCGTTACCATTACCGCCAAAAAGCGTATCAGCGCCGCCGCCACCTTTCAGGGTATCCTTACCGGTTCCGCCATTAAGAGTATCAATACCATTACCACCAAACAGTTGATCATTATCATCACCGCCATTTAAGGTATCATCACCAACGCCGCCATAAAGTTTGTCATTGTCTGCCCCTCCATTAAGGGTATCAGCGCCGCTATCACCTTTTAGCGTGTCCAACCCATCGCCGCCGTGGAGTTCATCATCCCCCACACCGCCATGAAGTTGATCGTTGCCGGCTTCACCCCAGATCTGATCAAAACCGGCTCCGCCATAAACGGTATCGGCACCTCCTCCGGCATAAATGGTATCGTCATTAAAGCCTCGTTCCACTACACTTAGTTGCACCTGTTCGCTAGGCCCTGTCTGTGTCGTTGAGGTACTTGTTGGTGTCGATTCTGTACTCGTCTCCAATACCGCATCTGTTGACTCGGTATTTTCTGTTGATGATGAACTATCATTCGTTACAGTCGTTAA
>DTSI01000001.1 GCA_012965425.1 Methylococcaceae bacterium | reverse complement strand
CGGCATTACCTTTACCGGACTCGCCGATGGCACCACATTAGGCGAAGGTAATTATAGTATTACCTCAGGGACCTTAACCGCTGCGGTTGTGCCAAGAGCCATTATAGCCACGATTGCCAAGGCTGATTATCCGCCCTCAGCGGTTATTATAACCGCACCTTCTGCGGTTAGTGGCTCAGAGGTCTCTGCTGTCAATTCGTTGAATTTTTCAGGTCTTGATTTGGTTGACGGGGATCGTATTGGCTTGGCAATAGGCGGTGATTTTAGTGTGGAAACGTCGGTCTTACATGCAACGTTTGATACTGATTTAGCCACGACCGTGGCTAATTTAGCGGCCGATATGGCGCTGGAAGATGTCACGTTTAGTGCCGTCTCTATGAAAAACAACATTATTACCTACACAGGGCCAACCGATGGCACGACGATGACCGTTGTTAAGATCAAGGTCGACAATGAACTCTTAGATGATATTGGCATGACCAAAGTGGGTAGCACATGGAAATCCAACAGCGCTGCCGGGATAGAGTATGCCACCAGTAACCATATCTTAGGGATTGGTGAGTCATACGATAAAGAAATACAATTGCAGGTCGGTACCGGCTTAACCTCAACGGCGGGGTCTGCTGAAGGCAGTAAAGCCGGCGTGGATATCTCCGGAACTTTCAGTGTTTTATCTGAAAATGGTGTTAATATCGTTAACGTGACCATTGATGGCATTGACGGTGAGGTTGCAGTCCCCCCGGGTTCTTATACCGGAACTACTTTTGCAAAGGCCTTGGAAGAGCGTATTAATTTGGTCCGTTCAGCCTCAGGGCATCAAGTCAGTGGAGTCACGGTAGACTTTGATTTAGATGCGCAATCGTTTAAAATCACCTCCGGTACGGTGGGGCCTGAATCGTTTGTTAACATCAACGGCAGTTCTAACTGGGGACTGAGCAATACCGAGCAAATTCGTGGTAATACTCCAACCATTACCGTGATCAAACAGGCGACCGATACCGAAGGCAATAAACTCTTTATCGATTTAGACGGTAATGAAACCACAGTCCCTCCGAAAGTGATGCCAACCTGGTCACCGGTTTATCTCGATAAAGGGGAACTCACATACGATACCTTCGGTAAATTGGTTTCACCCAAAGAAGGGGTAATTTATTCACCGTATGATCCCGATAACGGCTCTAACCTGTTAAACCTCTCGGTGGATTACGGTAAGAACTCCACACAATACTCGGCGCCATTCTCAGTACTCTCATTATCACAAGATGGTTATCCATCCGGACGATTAGACGGACTGGGTATTGACTCATCGGGTGTGGTGCGTGCGAACTACACCAATGGTAACCAGGTGGCCTTGGGTAAATTGATTTTAGCCAACTTTGCTAACCCGAATGGGTTAAAACAAGTGGGTAATGCTAACTACGTGGCGACGACTAATTCAGGAGCGCCGGTACTGGGTGAGGCCGGTGGTGATGGCTACGGGACTATTCAAGGCGGTGCCTTAGAGCGGGCCAATGTCGATTTAACCGAAGAACTGGTGAATCTGATTACCGCACAACGGAACTTTCAGGCCAACGCTAAAGCGATTGAAACCTCCAGCACCTTAACGCAAACGATTATTAACATCCGCGGATAAGTACTAAAACCCTAAAATCGACTGCCCTATTCCTTATTGGAATCTGGCAGTCATTATTTTGGCATGGACTATGCATGTTTTTTGGTATGTATATCAGAGACAGGAGATAGTCAATGGATAAAATGATTTATACCGTCATGAGCGGCTTACAAATGCTTGATATCGCTCGGATTAATAATGCCAATGAGATAGCCAATGCCAATACCATCGGCTTTAAAACCTCCTTCAATCAGGCGGCGGGTTTTAAAGATATTGGCGTGCCAGGCAGTGCTACCGCACGTGCCATTCCGGTCATGAGTGGTGATAATGTGTTGAAACTAAAGCCCGGTGCTCTTATCTCTACAGGACGTAATTTGGATGTGGCTGTTTCTGGCCAAGGGGTCTTATCGGTACAGAGTAGCGACGGCAAAGAAGTTTATACCCGCCGTGGTGATTTAAAAATTAATCGATCCGGCGTCTTAGAAAACGGTAAAGGCCAGTTGATTTTGGGTGAGGGGGGAGCCATTACTATTCCACCGTCACGGCATCTTGAGATTAATTCCCGAGGGGATATTTTGATCATACCGGCAGATGCTGTCGGCAATAATTTGCAGGCCGTAGGCCGTCTTAAATTAAGTGATGCAACAGGAAAGAGTCTTAGAATTCGTCCGGATGGTCTTTATGAAACACTGGATGGCACTTCCCTGGAAGCGAGTAAAAACATCGCGGTCACCAGTGGCGCTCTAGAAGGCAGTAATGTCAGTATTGTCGGGGCGATGACCAAGATGATCCAAAGTTCTCGTGATTACGAAATGTTTATTCGTATGTTAAAGCAAGCCAAAGAGGTCGATGCGGCCAGTGCGGATGTTTTAAGTGCCGAATAACACTATTGGCACAATCCATGCCTGTTATTTAACAGCTTGTTAACGAATTTAAGATACCGAGGAAATTATTATGGAAGCTTCATTATGGGTCGCTAAGACAGGATTAGATGCCCAACAAAAACGAATGACCGTTATTTCGAATAATCTGGCCAACGTTAACACCATGGGTTTTAAACGCGACCGTGCGGTTTTTGAAGACCTGTTGTATCAGAACTTCAATCAGGCCGGTGCGCAAACGTCAGCAGCGACACAATCACCCACCGGTCTCATGTTAGGCACGGGCACCCGAATCGTTTCTACTGAAAAATTACATACCCAAGGCAATATGGTGCAAACACAGAATTCGCTCGATATTGCGGTTGACGGTGCCGGCTTTTTTCAGGTGTTGCGTCCCGATGGGGTCATGGGTTATACCCGCAACGGATCGTTCAAATTAAGTCAGGTGGGTCAGTTAGTGACGCCCAGCGGCTATCTGATTCAACCCGCCGTTAATATTCCACCGAATGCACGGTCGATCACCATTGGTTCCGATGGCTCAGTATCCGTACAATTTTTTGACCAACCTGCCGCGCAAATGATTGGCCAGATCAATGTCAATACATTTTTGAACCCGGCCGGTTTGCAACCCATGGGTGAGAATATGTTCGTTGAAACCTTTGCCTCAGGCCCTGCAAACCAAATGTTACCGACGCAAAACGGTGCCGGCAAATTGGTACAAGGCGCATTAGAGGCCTCCAATGTTAATGTGGTTGAAGAAATGGTCAGTATGATAGAAACGCAGCGTGCTTATGAAGTGAATTCAAAAGCGATCTCTTCGGCCAATCAAATGCTGCAATTCCTTAATCAGAACTTATAACGGTTGAGAAATTATAGTGAAAACCTGCGCGTTTTATCGTTGGGCTTTGATTTTAGGGATTACTTTGTTAGTGGGCTGTTCCTCATCACGGCCGATGCCGCACCGCAATAAAGATTTTTCACCGGTCCTGCCCACCACGATGCTTGAGGAGCCGATACCGGATGGATCAATCTTTACCAAGGGGGTCCGGGATGGCTTATTTGGCGATAGTAAAGCCTACCGGGTCGGCGATTTAATCACCATCGTGTTACAAGAAGAAATGAACTCAATTAAAGGGGTCAGTAATAATTTAAACCGTAAGAGTACGAATTCACTGCTGTCGGGGTTACAACGCGCCGCATTAGCCGGTGCCAGTGCTTTTAGTTGGCCCTGGATGATCGCGTCGGATCAACTGGATGCTGAGACCGAACAGGAATTAAAAAATGAAAGCTCGGGCTCGACCGGGCACGCCAATAAATTATTCGGGCAGATCTCAGCCTCCGTGGTACGGGTTTTATCGAATAAAAACTTAGTGGTCCGAGGAGAAAAACTGATTACCTTAAATCAGGGGGATGAATATATTCAAATTTCCGGCATTATCAGGCCCGAAGATGTGTTACCGGATAACACGGTTTTATCTTTTCGTGTTGCCAATGCCCAAATTACCTATAGCGGCAGCGGCGAAGTACACGATGCCACACGGGCCGGCTGGGGTACCAGTTTGTTGTATAAAATCTGGCCTTTCTAGCCATTACCCACGACTGCGCTCGTAAGTGTGTTGTACCGGTTATCGACTCGTTTTCTGATAACCGATGCGACAGTATGCTCATCAGCAGCCCACAAGATGGGTAACGCAAAAAAGGAACACCGACAAACTAGACCGGTAACCACCGAAAAAACGCATGCAGACATCACTGATTAAGAAATAACGCAGCAAAAAGGCAAAAGATTGCCGCACCGTAAAAATAAACGGGTTAGAAAAGCCATTAATCGACAGTAAACAACTGATTATCAAGGGTTATTTTTTTTGGTACATATGTTGCATTAGTATTTGGCAGTAGTTACGTTGGTAAAACAGGTAAGGGGATACAATGTTCAAAAAGCGTACTGGGGTGGTAGCGATGAAACGTTTAAAAGCCGTACCTGGTGTTTGGATTCATGGAGAACAGGACGTTAAATCATGATTAGAGTGTTGCTATTGACCTTATTTGTTCTTTATTGCAGCTGGATTCCGGTGGCGCAAGCCGATCGCATTCTAGATTTAACCGATATCGCCGGTATTCGGGATAACCAACTCATCGGGTATGGCTTGGTGGTGGGTTTGAACGGGACCGGGGACGGCAAAAACGTTAATTTCACCACGCAAAGTGTTAAATCGATGTTGGCTCGATTTGGTGTGAACGTGAAAATCTACCAAATGGGTAAATTTGAAGTCGATAAGAACAACTACCAAATTCCTAAAAAGCTCAATTTGAAAAATGTGGCGGCCGTGATGGTCACAGCAGATATGCCGGCATTTGCCAAGCCCGGGCAACGTATTGATGTCACGATCGGTGCCATCGGGGAGGCCACCAGTTTGCGAGGCGGCAGTTTATTAATGTCACGACTCAGAGGCGCTGACGGGGAAGTTTATGCGATGGCGCAAGGCAGTTTAGCGGTGGGGGGCTTAGGCGTTTCTGCAGCCGGTTCTAAAATTACCGTTAATGTCCCAACGGTGGGACGAATTCCAGCCGGTGCTACGGTTGAACGGGAGGTTCTTACTCCTTTTCAAGACAGCGGTTATATGGTGATGAATGTCAAACAACAAGATTTCACCACCACCAGTCGTATTGTCAATGCGATTAATGAAAACTTTGGTGCCGATACGGCCGAGGCTTTAGATCCCGTTTCATTGCGTATTTTAGCACCCGATAATAGTTCTGAGCGCGTCAGTTTCATGGCGATGATTCAAGCCCTGGATGTCACCCCGGGAGAGCCGCCGGCGCGAGTCGTGGTTAATTCCCGTTCGGGCACGGTAGTGATTAGCCGAAATGTCAGAGTAACAGCCGCAGCCATCACGCACGGCACTTTGACCTTGAAAATTAAAATGCGCAATCAAGTCAGTCAGGCGCAGTCATTAGCACCGCAAGGTCAAACGGTTCAAGTGCAAAATGCCGATGTCGAAATTATTGAAAGCAAAAACCCCAGAATGTTCTTATTTAAACCCGGTGTGGAATTGCGCGAACTTGTCGATGCGGTCAATACCATTGGAGCCAGTCCCAGTGCCTTGGTCTCTATCCTTGAAACCTTAAAACGAGCCGGTAGTCTTCGGGCCGATTTAATTGTGATTTAGGACTGAAAATGGCTGAACTACTTTCAAACCCCTCGCTGTATACCGACTTTAATGCCTTGGCAGAGTTGCGCCATAGGGCTATAGCGGATAAAAACAAAGCGGTGGGTGAAGTCGCTCAGCAATTTGAAGCCTTAATGATTCAAATGATGCTCAAAGAAATGCGCAATGCGTCCCCTAAAAGTGAGTTTTTTGATACCGAAGGCATGCGCGTTTATCAAGACCTTCAGGACAAACAAATCTCATTGGAAATGGCCAAACGCAATACCTTAGGCGTGGCCCAGTTTATTAAGAAACAAATGGCCCGACAGGGCTTTATTGACGATGAATCTACCGACGTTAAATTGAAAAATCGTCGGCTGTCACCTCACCCTGAAAAAACTTCCGGATTTGCGTTGATACAACTTAAAAAACAACTGGCACTGCCCAATACGCAGTCGGTCAGCTTTCCCTTGAAACTGAACAGGGAGGCCGGTCTCGTACCGTAAATAATCATGGCTGATTTACTTTCAACCGGCATCGCAGGTCTTAGAACCTAT